>JBDRLO010000079.1:0-4670 GCA_043812935.1 Candidatus Omnitrophota bacterium | reverse complement strand
TTCGATGGTTTTGAAGGAAAGCTTACTTCTTCAAAATGGGCGAAGATCACAAAATGTTCACAGGATACGGCTTTAAGGGATATTCTTGATCTTGTAGAGAAAGGGATCCTTGTTAAAGATTCTGCGGGTGGACGGAGCACGAGTTATTCTTTAAGGGTCTAAATGGGGCCAGACACTTTTGTCTCCTCAAGGCTTCAAAAAGCACTTAAGTTTAAAATCAAGACCCCTTTATTCCTGGGTGCAATTAAAAAAGTTGCAACGGGTTTTTGCTTGGAATACAATATATCAAAATTATAAGTTATTCCTAATAACTTATAATTTTCTGAAAGGCGGTATAACCCATGAAAAAAGGTTTGATCGAAGTAATCGGCGGTAAAGTCTGGTATGAAATAGTAGGCGAAGACAAAAACAATACCCCTCTTCTTGTCTTGCACGGCGGCCCGGGTATCTCGCACGATTATCTGGAAGACCTTAAAGTGCTTGCCGATGAAAGACCTGTTATATTTTATGACCAGCTGGGTTGCGGCAATTCTGACAAAACTAGCGATAAAAATTTATGGCAGGTAGCGCGTTATGTGGAAGAACTTGTCGAGGTCAGACAGTTTCTTGAACTTGAAAACCTGCACATACTGGGCCAATCCTGGGGAACAATGCTCGCAGTAGAATATATGTTAACCAAAAACCCAACCGGCATAAAAAGTTTAATCCTATCCGGCCCCGCACTCAGTATCTCACGTTGGATAAAAGACCAAAGAGCATACTTAAAAGAACTGCCGAAGGAAACCCAGGAATGCATAATAGAGTGCGAAAAAAACAAAGATTTCCAATCAGAAAAATACCAGAAAGCAATAGATGTGTATTACCACAAACACGTCTGCCAAATGGATCCCTGGCCGGAGTGTTTGGATAGAAGCCTTAGTAAAATGAACCTCGATATATACGAATACATGTGTGGTCCGAGCGAATTTACCGTTTCAGGTGTACTCAAAAGTTTTGAACGGGCGGAAGACCTTAAAAATATAAAACCGCCGGTCCTTTATACCTGCGGCCGGTACGACGAAGCAACCCCCGAAACAACCGCATACTATAAAAACTTAACTCCAAACGCCGAAATGGTAATCTTTGAAGATGCGTCTCATGAACATCACCTTGAAAAAAAAGAAGAATTCATTAAGGTAGTTCGCGAGTTTTTACAAAAATAGGGACACTACTAATGTCCAGTTGTTTGTTCTTTAAAAAGTTGTAACTTTTTGTAACTCCTCTTGTTGCTCTTAGATCTAATCTAATTAAATTTTATATTTAGTGATCTTACTTTTATAACGCCGTCTATTTTGTATATGGCGTCAATGGTTTCTCTGCTGAGCTCTTCTTCAACGTCAATAATGGAATAAGCATAGTTTCCCTTGCTCTTGTTTAGCATTTCAATAATATTTATATTTGCGTTAGCTAGGATAGCTGAAATCTGACCAACCATGTTAGGTATGTTTTTGTTCATAATGATAAGCCTGAAATTTGAATTTTGTTCCAGATGACAATCCATGTAGTTCACTGAATTTTTTATTGTCCCTTTTTCAAGAAAGTTTTTTATCTGTGTAGCCGCCATAACAGCGCAGTTGACTTCAGCTTCTTCTGTAGACGCTCCCAAGTGGGGGATAGCTATTACTTTATCCATATTTAATACTTCGTCATCCGGAAAATCAGTAACGTATCTGTCCACTATGCCCGCTTTAATCGCGTTTTTAAGGTCATCGTTATTTACAATTCCGCCGCGTGAAAAATTAAGGATTCGGATTCCTTTTTCATATTCTTAAATCTGGCTTCGTTTATCATGCCACGGGTTTCATTAATAAGCGGCGTATGTATGGATAGGTAATCAGAACCGGCAAGAAGCGAGTCCAGGCCTTCGGTACGTTTTACTTCTCTGGAAAGTCCCCATGCGGATTCGATTGAAATAAAAGGATCGTATCCGCTGACCTGCATTCCTAGAGCCACGGCTTTATTGGCAACCATTACGCCTATTTTTCCGAGGCCTATTATTCCAATTTTTTTTCCGTAAAGTTCCTGACCCGCATAGTTTTTCTTACCGGCTTCAACTAAGGCAGGAACTTTGTCTCCTTTGCCTTTTAGTGATTTTGCAAATTCGATGCCTTCCACAATATTACGTGTGGCAAGCAGAAGTCCGGCTATTGTGAGTTCTTTTACGGCGTTTGCGTTAGCGCCCGGAGTGTTGAATACCACTATGCCTTTTTCAGAACATTCATTTACTGGAATATTGTTGACGCCTGATCCGGCACGCGCTATGGCTAAGAGAGACGCGGGAAGTTCCATGTTATGCATATCATAACTTCTAAGAATTATTGCGTCCGGTATGCTTATTTCCGTGCCTATTTCATATTCATCAAGAGGAAATACATTCAGGCCTTCTTTTGATATTTTGTTAAGTTTAAGTATTTTTTTCATGGCAAAACCTTTCTATGTTATGTGTTATTTTTTTCAAATTCTTGCATGAACGCGACAAGAGCTTTTACTCCGGACAAGGGCATTGCGTTGTAAATACTTGCCCGCATGCCGCCTACTGTTCTGTGGCCTTTTAGGGATTTTAAACCAAGTTTAGACGCTTCTTCTATAAATTTGGTTTCAAGTTCTTTGTCTCCGCAAATAAAAGGCACGTTCATTAAAGAACGGTCTTTCTTTTTTACAGGGCTTTTAAAAAGCGCGGAAGAATCTATATAGTCGTATAGGATTTGAGCTTTTTCAATGTTGTTCTTTTTGATGGTTTCCATTCCGCCTTTTTCTTTTATCCATTTGAAAACCAGCCCGGCAATATAAATCGCGTAACATGGGGGAGTGTTGTACATAGAACCCGCGTTCGCATGAGTTGCATAGTTAAGCATACTTGGAGTATTGTCAGGAGCTTTGCCTATTAGGTCATCCCGTATGATTACGATTGTAAGGCCTGCAGGCCCTATATTCTTTTGCGCGCCTGCGAAAATAACTCCGAATTTTTTTACATCCACTGGTTCAGATAATATGTTGGAAGACATATCAGCTACCAGAGGAACATCTCCTGTATCAGGTATGTCGGTATGCCTGGTTCCGTATATCGTATTATTGGACGCAATGTAAAAATAATCCGCGTCTTTTGAAAAAGATGCAGGGTCAAGTTCCGGGATGTAGGTATAATTGTCCGTTTCGCTTGTTGCTATAACATTAACTGCACCGTATTTTTTTGCTTCAGAAATAGCTTTTTTTGTCCATTGCCCGGTATGTATGTAATCTGCTTTTTTGTTTTGTACCATGAGGTTAAGCGGTATCATTGCAAATTGAAGAGATGCTCCGCCTTGCAGAAAAAGTACCTTGTAGTTGTCGGGGATATTCATGAGTTCTCTGATGTCCGCTGAAGCGGTTTCAATTATTTCTTTAAATTCCTTACCGCGATGAGACATTTCCATAACGCTCATGCCACTTCCTTTGTAATCAAGCATTTCATCAGCCGCTGTTTTAAGGACTTCTTCCGGTAATACAGCCGGCCCTGCGCTAAAATTGTATATTCTGGACATGATATACCTCCTCTGTTTTTTTTATTTAGTTGTTGTATTGCCGCTAAGCTTAGCGGCAATGAACCTAAGTGAATTTGTAAAATCCAGATTAACATTAATGATATTTTTCGGTAAATTGATTTTCACATATGAAAAATTCAGGATACCTGTAACGCCGGCTTTTGTAAGAGTATCGGCAATGTTTTGCGCGTGTTCCGACGGAACAGCTATTATTCCCAGTTCTATGTGTTTTCTTATGATGATTTCATTTATACGGCTTACAGGATAAACGTCAATATCAGTGCGAATGCGTTCCAGTTTATTGATGTTTGAATCAAAACCTGCAACAATATCAAATCCGTCTTCCTGAAATTTTTCATAATCTAAAAGAGCACTGCCCAATCTTCCTAAACCGACAATGCATGCGTTACGTTTTTTATTTAAACAAAGTTTTGCCCAAGTTCCTCTTTTAGCGTTTTTACATCGTATCCTTTTCGGGTGTATCCGATTGTGTTAAGCAAACTTATGTCCTTTCGGACAGTATAAGAAGTTGCTCCTATGGCTTTCGCCAGATCTAGGGATGAAGCAAATTTCGTGCCTTGTGTATCTAACGTGTCAAGGTATCCAAATATCTTACATATTCTTTCGATTGAGTTGTTTGATAGAGACATGATATCCCCTAACCTTTTGTGAATATTTTCACCAATATAGCATTTTTTAATATTTCTGTCAACATTTTTTAAACATTTTTTTTATTAATTTGGGAGCAAAAACATAACACCTTTATTTGCAATATGTAAAACAAAAACAGCCCAACTAGTATCTGTGATTTTTTTCACTATAAAAGGAAGAGACAAGAAGATCTAGCCCTCTTGTCTCTTCCTTGGCTTAGGCCCGACGGCGAAACTTGACAAAAGCAAAATACTCTTATATATTTACATAAGGTATTGTGTGAAAACATACAAATAATTGTATAAATAGCGATAGGTGGAGGGTCACCTATGGAGATAAACGTCAAGAATAAATACACTCCATTCCTTGGTTAATCCCTTCCATTAATTCATTGTTTTCAATCAAGCTTCATCATCCAGCCATATCTGATTAATCGATTAGAAGTTTGGGCAATAGACC
>JBDRLO010000078.1:0-12860 GCA_043812935.1 Candidatus Omnitrophota bacterium | reverse complement strand
CCCCCGTGCCTGTCCGTTGCAAAAAATAAAATTACAAAAACATTAATCCGTAAATTTCATGATCATGCAACAAAAAGATATGATTATAATAATGGCAGAATATTGTAGCAGAATGGTTTGTACATACGCCCCGCGAATGTCTAGTTAAAACCAGAAAAAAATCAAATTGTGCTGGATAGCAAAGGCGCACTATATATGATGATGTCTATCAATTAAATTTTAGTAAATTGCTTGTAATGTTTTATCCGAAACGTTACAATAATCGTGCATAATGAAATCTTAACGGTTGTTTTGTCGCCGGGGCCAATCGAACAATGCAAACAAAATAAAAGGGGGAGATTATGAAGAAAATATTTACAGCTGCAGCAGCTTTAATGCTGATATGTTCCACAGCTTTTGCCGAAGAGGTTAAGGCGGCTAGTTCTTCTAAGCCTGACGAAACAAAACCCAAAGAATATATTTCAAGCCAAAATATTGATGAAGATGCTAACGCTCCTATCGGCGAGTATGATGATGGTGTAGCGGATATGAAGCCTTTCGATGATGAGGTTGGTGAAAATGGAATGATAAATGAAGAATCTCAGCGCGATGATAGCTGGATTTAATGCTGCCTGTGAAGCTTGCGGTAAAAGAGGTTAAAAATACAAGATGGGAACATTTCATATAATTTGAAAGGCGGTGTAGTTGTGAACAAAGGCATACGAGCGATTTTTTCAACAGTTCTTATTGCAGCTATGGTATTAACGCAATCCGGTTGTTCTGTTTTTGCGCCCCCTACCCAGTCTTTAATGATAACCGCTTCAGAGAAGGACGCTGAAATATTTGTTAATGGCCGTTTTGAAGGAAACGGGTCAATAAGTATACGTGTTCCAAAAAACGAGGATGTCGCAATTATGGCTAAGAAGAACGGGTTTTTCCCGGCAACGAGGACAATACCTACGGAAATGAGTACAGCCGGCATTCTTGATGTTATTGGCGGATGTATTTTTATTATTCCGTTCATAGGGCTTTTTTATGCCGGCGCGCATCAGATTCAGACAACTAATGTACAAATGATAATGGCGGAACGGTGATAATAAATTTTTTGAAATGCTTTATCTCTAACGAATGTGAATGTTGTTGGAGGTTCATATTTAGCGTGCTTTTTATCCTTGCAATTTTTTTAAATCATGAGATACTCTTTACCAAGGGGATGTTTAAAAAATATTTTTAGGAAAGAAAAATGATAGTTATGTTGAAAAAATTTTTTGTCAATAATACAGAACAGCCTGTAACTTTCATTGATTCCATAGAAGAAACAGAAAAAGTTCATATTGTAAGGCTTAAAGGGCCGATTGATATGTTTACGATTCCCAGCATCCAGGAACTGAAGGATGAAGCCGCAAAAAAAAAGGGAATGTTAACAAAGAATATTTTACTTAATTTTGAAAAAGTGACGCATATTGACGGTGCCACGTGTGCTATGCTCTTGAACATATTGTCTGAGCTGAAACAAGAGCAGCATAAGTTGGCCATTACCAATATTTCTGAAGAATTGAAAAATATGATGGAAATTTCAAAAATTGGAGAACTATTTTTGGTTTATGAAACGGAAAATCAGGGATTAGAGGAATTAAAAAAGGAGGAAGCATGAAAAGTTCTAAACGCGCTGTAAGCTGTGTTGTGGCGCTAACAATGGTTTGGGTTCTTGCCGGATGCGGAGTTCCTAAAAATGAATATAAAATATTGGAAAAAAAATATGAGAGTATGCAGAAAGAGATAGAAGGCTTTAACGAGCAGGCGAAAAAAGTGCAAAAAGAAAACGAAGCTTTAACAAAGAAAATTACTGCGCTTGAAGATCAGCTGAAGAAAGCCCGTGAGGAGAACAAAACAGGCGAGGATAAAAATCAGGCATTGCAAAAACAAAATCAGCAATTGACGGAAAAACTGCAGAAACTAGCTCAAAGCTGAAAATATGATTGCGTGTAATAAAAAGGGCAGACAGGGGGTTCCCTATCTGCCCTTTTTGTGTGTAAATCCGGACATCCGGATTTTAAAATTTACAGGGCGCTTGCATTCTTTCCCAAAGAGAGATAGTATTAAAAGAAAAATATTTTAATATAACGGAAACAAACCATTTTTTTAAAAAGATAAAAGTGAGGCATAATGGAAAGTAAAAAGACAAAAGCGGTTGAAAAACTTGAAAAAAGGATGGAAGACATTGACGAGCAAAGTGTGAGGTATAGAATTCTTCAAAATGCCAAAGAGTTTAAAATGTCCTGGATAGGGTTAGGACAAAGCCTTTATATGGTTTGGAAAGATAAGATTTATAAGGAGTGGGGGTATTCAGAATTCGATACGTACGCGCAAAAAGAGCTTGGGATTAAAAAAATAACAGCGCTTAAACTTTTGAAATCATATTCCTACTTGGCTCAAGAAGAGCCGCAATATTTGAAAAAGGAATACCAGGCGCAGGCCGAAGCGGCAAAAGTTCCGACTTATGAAGCTGTTGATGTTTTGAGACGCGCTAAAAGCAACAAGTTTTTGGGGCAGGAAAACTACGAAAATATTAAAAACAGTGTTTTAACCGGGGGTAAAGACGCGAAAGAAACAGTTAAAAGCCTAGCATGTGTTATGAAACAAAGGGAAAATGAGCTTCCGGAAAAAATTAAAGAACAGAAAAGAAAAAACGCTTTAAAGAAACTTATAAACGGGTTGAGAATAATAAAAACGGAAATTAAGTATTCAAAAATTTTTTCACAAGAACTTATAAACGAAACTGAACGGCTTATGAATAAAATTGCTAAAGAAATAACCGCGAAGATAGAACAAGAGTAGGGGGCAAAATGAAAAAAACCATATTTATAGTTATGTTTGTAAGTGTTACAGTTCTTTTTTGCGCTGAAGTATTTTCTCAGGAACAGACGGACGAAAGTACTGTGTTTTCCCAGGAGGGAGAAGATACCGACATTCTTCCGGGGATGCAGGCCGTCTCTGTTGGGGGTGCCAAAGTTATTATTCCTAAAGGCGCGGAGCTTAAAAAAGTAACGCCGGGATTGGTTGTGCCTCAAACTGCGGGGGAATACATTGCTCAGGAAATGCCGGCAATTAAAGAAAAAATCCTTCAGATTCAGGATGAAGTTGACAAGATGGAAGGGACCGAAGCAAAACAAGACAAACAAATGCAGAAAAAACAATCTTTACAAAGCACGAAAGGGGCAGAAGACGAAGAAGATACGCAAGATACAGAAACACCTGGGATATTGATAGCCGGATAAAAAAGAAATAAGGTTTTTGCAGAAAGAATTGCCTTTAAATTGAGGTCAGAAGCGGGATCCGCAAGGAGAAGCGCAGAAAGTACGTTTTAGCAAGCAGTTAAACAACTGGAGTTGTTAGAAAAGTAAAAAACATACATTTAGCCTAAAAACTTGACTTTTTTCTGAAACACAGTACATTTAAATATAGGGCTCAATAGATATAATATATACAATATAATTATATATTAGGTAGACGTTATTCGAAACCTAAGAAATAGGGGGGGGATCATGAGTATTGTTGATAAAGTGAAGAGTTTGCCAAATGTTGTTTTAGTGTTATTTATCGCGTCGAAATTTGTGATTGGATTAGGTCTGGGAGCTCTTCTTGTATCGTCATTAGAAGGAATAGAATGGTGGCTTATTTTGATAGGGGTTGCCATGTCAGTTCCGGGAGCATATATAATTTGGTTTAAAAAATAAAATTGTCAAAAAGAACAGGCAACTTAAGGAGGAAAAATGCCGTATAACAGTAAATTGGATGAAACGTTGTTCTCAAAAACATGGGAAAGCGGAGATGATAGATTAACCGTAAGCATTCATTCCTATAATAAAGGGGCAAAAAAACTTCAGCTTGCACGGGAAAGTAAAAACGCGCAAGGAGAGCTTCGCTTCGCTAAATTAGGAAGAATGACAAAAGCTGAAATAGAAGCGGTGCTTCCTCTTATACAGGAAGCGATGCAATCTATGGATTAGATTTTGCAGGGCACAGCTGATTAGCGGGGAAATCGTGGGTGTAAAGCAAAAAGGAACAAATGCAAATAGTAAGAAAAATTTTTTTCTATATTTTTGTTTTGATATATATAGTTTTTTGTCCCTTAATGATACTTTACGCGATGGGATATTTGTATAAACCGGGCGCGGAACAAGGGGTAGTTAAAACCGGGCTTATTGCTCTTGCTTCAGTTCCTTCCGGTGCGTCAATATACATGAACGAAAGCCGCTATACAAAAAAAACCCCTGCGGTTATTTATAATTTATTACCGGGTGATTATAACATACGGGTAGAACTTGATAATTATAACCAATGGGATGAAAAAGTTCCGGTTGAAGAAGAGAAAGCCACTGTTCTGGACAAAGTCATACTTTTACCTGACTCCTGGAAAAAAAACGAAATCATTCCCGAAAAAATTCAAAGAATAGTTCCTGTCCCTAAAACCAATTTTTTTCTAGCTGCAAAAGGACCTCAATTGAATGAGTGGTATTTGATTGATTCGAAAGAGTCAAAATACTGGCCGTTAATAAAACAAGAAGATAACTTTGGCAGCTATGCGGTAGATAGGTATTTCTTTTCAGAGAAAGGAAGTAATGCCGGTCTTTTTCTTGTGAAAACGGAGACGTCGAAAAAATACTTATTTATTACGTTTAAAGGAGAAAACAGCGAAGTTCAGGATATAACAACACTTATCCCGGAAGATCTTGAACGGATCAAATGGCTTCCGAATCAGGAAAATAGACTCTTTGTTTTTCACGGCAAAAGCATAACAAGAATAGATGTGAACACAGGAGCCGTATACCCTAAATATATACAAAATGTTAAAGGGTATGGTCTGCTCGGCGGGGACTTGTATCTTCTTACTGAAAACAATGAGTTTTTGCAGACGGATTATGACAACAATAATCCCGAAGTTTTATTGGATGATAAAAAACTGGGAGAACAACTTTTTGGAGAAGCAGAATATTTTGATATAAAAGGGATAGCTAATATGTTGTTTCTTTTTTTGAGTAAAGACGGGAAGCTGGTGACAAACAAATTGCCGTACTATTTTACGGAGGGAAAGATAAAAGAAACGGTCTATGATGATTCTTCTAGGGATGTTATCGCCTGGCAGAAAGACAAAATAGGGGTAATTGATTTTTCCGAAGAAGAAACAGGAAACGTTTTGTTTGAAAAGGGCCCGGCGTTTGCCTGGGCATACGAAAAAGCGTCGGACATAAGACAAGCTTTTTGGGTTTATGACGCTTCGCATATCTTATTCCTGGACAAAAATAAATTGTTTCTTATAGAAATTGAAGAGTTCAATAGTTTTGAAACAAAACCGCTTTTCGAAATAAAAAAAGGGAGTTTATGTTTCTATTCTGAAGACACGGGCAAAGTTTATTATATTGATTCTTCCGGAAGCGGGAAGCTTTATTCATCAGATATAATCCAGGGCAAAGGAGTTTCTGTTTTACCGTTTTATCAGACGAAAGAAGGGAAAAAGATCGAAGAAGTTGAAAAGTTAAAGAAGAGAGAAACAGATGAAATTTGAGTTTTCAGGAAATAATTTATCAGGAAAAAACCGCAAACTTCAGAGGCTTTTTGAAATAATGCCGGGCGCAACAAGTTGGATTATCATTGTCGGAATGCTCATTTTATCTTTTCAAAAACCAATTTGTGCGGCGGTAATAATCATCGCGTTTGATTTCTATTGGCTGTTGAGGCTGCTTTATTTGACACTTTTTTTGATTTTCTCTTATGTAAGATTGTCCGCGGAAAAAGAAACAAATTGGATGGAACGCGTGCAGAAACTTGACAATCTCGAGAAATATTTAGAAGAGATTAAAATGCGGACAAAACAGGTAAATAGAAATCAAAGGCTTTCACATCGAGCTCTTTTAAACGAAGTAGAAATGTTTTATAAGTCAGGAAGAGAAAAGGCGCCGTTAAAAGATATATATAATTTAGTAATTATACCGGTTGCCAAAGAAACGCGGGAAATTGTCGAACCAGGCATAAAAAGTATCTCGAAAAGCACCTTTCCTCTTAAACAAATAGTAATAGTGTTAGCAGTGGAAGAACGAGCCGACGCGTTCGTAAAAAAAGATATAAAAGATTTAGCACAAAAATACCAGGATAAGTTTTTTGATATAATGATATTTATTCATCCGGACGGGATTGCGGGAGAAGCTAAGGCAAAAGGTGCTAACGCGTCTTTCGCGGCGAAAAAAGCGGCAAAATATTTTACTAAAAAGAAAATTTCCTTTAAAAATGTTATTGTTTCCTGTTTTGATTCGGATACAGTGGTAAACCCGGATTATTTTTCGAGTTTAACTTATTATTTTCAGGTCTGTCCGCGAAGAGAACGCGCAAGTTTTCAGCCGGTGCCGGTATACAACAATAATATTTGGGAAGCTCCGGGGATTACGCGGGTACTTGAAACAGGGTCGTCTTTTTTTCAGCTTATTGAAGCGACGAATCCTGAAAAATTGGTTACATTTTCAAGCCATAGCATGAGTTTTAAAGCATTGGTCGATACGGGATATTGGCCGGTAGATATGATTTCAGATGATTCTGCCATATTCTGGAAAGCGTTTATCCATTTTGACGGAGAATATAAAGTGATTCCAATGTATACAACGCTTTCAATGGATGCGGTTGTTGCGGAAACCTGGTGGAAAACAGTCAAAAATGTATATAAACAAAAAAGGCGCTGGGCGTGGGGAGTAGAGAACTTTCCTATTGTAATGAGGGCATTTTTGCAGAATAAGCATATCTCTGTATTTTTCAAAATAAAACAAGCCTTTAAACTTTTTGAAGGGCATGTGGCATGGGCAACCTGGGCCTTCTTGTTGACATTTATCGGATGGCTTCCGGCAATTTTCGCGGGAAGAGAATTTTCCCATTCAGTATTGTATTACAGCGCGCCTCGTATAATGGGAATTATATTTAATCTTGCATCGTTTTCATTGATTACCAGTATTGTTCTAAGCCTGCTTTTACTGCCTCGGCCTACTGAAAAAAACCCCATAGGGAAAAGAATTATATATGCTTTTCAATGGTTATTGGTTCCTTTTACAATGGTTTTTTTAAGCGCATTGCCGGCATTAGACGCGCAGACAAGATTGCTCTTGGGCAAATATATGACCTTTTGGGTTACGGATAAGAAAAGAACAGGTAAATAAGCTTTAAAAAGAGAAAGTATGAAGATGGGAAGACGCAGTACAATTTTTTTAACGGTTTTGATTTTATTTGCGATTACCGTAAAAGCAGAGGCTTTAAAATTAGGAACAACATACAGTCCCTTGCAATGCCAGTATCTGGGGTTAGATTGGAAAAAAACATATTTAAACATTCTTGATGCGGGTTATGATGTTGTAAGAATTGGCGCGTATTGGAGTGAAATTGAGAAAAAAGAAAATTTTTACGATTTTTCTGAATTAGAATGGCAAATACAAGAAGCGAAAGCAAAAGGGATTCCTATAGTCCTTACGGTTGGGATGAAAGCTCCGCGGTGGCCGGAATTTTTTATCCCGGAATGGATTCTAAAAAAAGCGAATCTTGGTATTGGCGCGGATGTTTCAAAAAATGTTTTAGTACGGAATCAAACGTTGGCATTTATAAAAAAAGTAGTTGAAAAATACAAACATAGAGACATCATTCAATATTGGCAAGTTGAAAATGAGGCGCTTAACCATATCGGATGTAAATACTGGTACATTGGAATGGATTTTTTAAAAGAAGAAGTCGCTTTAGTAAGAAAAATAGACGAAAGAAATAGGCCCATTATTTTAACCTCCGCGACATATCCGAATAAGTTTTTAAGATTTATTGCTACACTTTTCGATTACCATAATCCGATAAAAGAATATATAAAAATGGCTGATATAGTAGGAATTAATGTGTATCCTATAGTTGGGTGTAAGATTCTTTTTAAAAATTTTTCTTTTGAAACAACGCTTAACGAAAGAGAAAAATATTTCAGCCCGTTGATAAAATCTATTCATGCCCACAATAGAGAAGTGTGGGTAACAGAACTTCAAGCGGAACCATGGGAACCGGGACATTTAGTCTACACAAAAGAACAACAGCCTAAAACCGCGTCAACGGACATAACAAGAGAATTGTTTAAAGAAATGGACGAATTGGGTGTTGATACAATTCTTTTATGGGGGGCGGAATATTGGCAGTTTAGAGCCGAAGAATATGATGAAACTCAATGGGTTGAAATGAATTCAGAACTTTTGAAAATACGAGACAAAGAGATAACAATTCAAAAGGAGGAAAAATGAACCAGGATCTTTCGGGGAACCAAAAGAACAGCAGTGTTTTTGTCTGCGTTGTTGCTGCTGTAGCGGCTTTGGCCGGGCTTCTTTTCGGGTATGATACAGGAGTAATTTCAGGCGCTATTCTTTTTATTAAAGATCAGTTCGCGCTTTCGCCGGTAGTAGAAGAGATGGTAGTAAGCGCGGTACTTTTGGGTGCTGTTATCGGAGCTGCTTCAAGCGGGCAATTATCAGACAAGTTTGGCAGGCGCCGTGTAATTATAACAACAGCTATTATCTTTGCGCTAGGGTCAATCGGAACAGCAATGGCACCTTCGGTTGCTGTTTTGATAGCAGGACGAGTTATTATCGGGATTGCGATTGGTGTGGCATCTTTTACGGCGCCGTTATATATCTCGGAAGTTTCACCTGTGCATATCCGGGGCGCGTTAGTTTCACTTAATCAGTTGGCAATTACCTGCGGTATTGTTTTTTCTTATGTTGTAGATTATTCTTTGGCCGGACAGGCAAGTTGGCGATGGATGTTTGGTGTAGGTGTTTTTCCGGCGGTCATACTGGGGATAGGAATGTTTTTTCTTCCGGAAAGCCCAAGATGGCTTATGAGCCGGAATCTTGGGGAAATCGCGCGAAAAGTATTGGTTAAGGTGCGAGGCACAGAAAATGTTCAGCAGGAAATAAGCGCTATCAAAGAAACCCTGGGAGAAGAAAGCGGCGGATGGAAAGAGCTGTGGGAACCCTGGCTCAGGCTGCCTCTTTTCATTGGTCTTATTCTTGGCCTTTTTCAACAGATTACAGGAATAAACGTTGTTATTTACTACGCACCTACAATATTTGAATTTGCCGGATTTGGATCCGCAACAGTTTCCATCTTAGCTACAGCAGGAGTAGGAATAGTAAACGTTGCTATGACAGTTGTTGCAGTAAAACTTGTAGACAAGATGGGCCGAAGGCCGCTTTTGGCTATAGGGTTAATAGGGATGACCGTAAGCCTTACGATTTTAGGAATAGCATTTTCTTTAACGACGTTAACGGAAGCTTTAAAATGGATAGCAGTAGGAAGTTTAATGTTGTATGTTGCGTCTTTTGCTATTAGTTTAGGGCCGATTTTTTGGTTAATTATCGCTGAGATTTATCCGCTTAAAATACGAGGGCGGGCAATGAGCCTTGCTACAATGTTTAGTTGGATATGCAATTTAGCGGTAGCAATGACGTTTCTTACTCTTATCCAAAAATTGGGGAAAGCCGGGACTTTCTGGCTGTACGGCGCAATATGTATTGCTGGCTGGTTCTTTTGCTACTTTTTTGTTCCTGAGACAAAGGGGCATAGCCTTGAAACAATTGAAGAACATTGGAGACAACGCAAAGGCCCAAGAGCTTTATAATAACGCTTGAGCTGCATAAGCGATTTTACAATTGAAAGGAAGGATAAACTATGAAAATAGGAATAATGTCTGCGTGGAATACAACAAGTGGCGTGGCGATGCACGCGGAGCCAATCGGCAAAGCTTTGAAAAAGATGGGACATGAAATAAAAGTGTTTACATTTTTGCAAAATGACGAACATGGAGAAGGCCCAACAGCCAAAAATGAAAAATATGTTGTAAGCTGTTTTGGAACCAGGCCGCAGACAAACAGCCTGGATCCTCGGCCGTTATTAGAAGAAGACTATGAAATCCTTTTGGTTGAAGACTTAGGGATGCTTCCGGCAGAGAAACTGGCAAATATTATGCCCGTAATAAAAAAGAAAGCAAAGGTAATGCATGTTGTTCACGAGAATAAAATGTGTCAACACTCATGGTTTTACCAAATTGATTGGGATAAAGTAATTTATTTTGACAAAAGACAAGAATTTTTAAAAACAACATATCCGGATGCGGAATATATTCCCTTTCCATGTTTCCCTATAAGATCCGGGAACAAAATAGCCGCCAGAAAAAAACTAAAATTGCCGTTAGACAAAAAAATAATATATGTTTTCGGACATAGAGGATACCATTCATATTACAGAGATTTACCGCCCAAACTTAAGAGAAAAGCTATTCTTTTGCATGTGATTAATACAGACTATCAAATGTTGGAAGAATTAACCCCTGCTGATTGGCGAATAGTTGTAAAAAAAGACCTTTTAACAACGCAAGAATTTGATGATTATCTGTTTGCTTCTGACGCAGCATTATTGCACAAATTTCAAAGCAGGTTTCACGCTGTGGTGTCGTCTACGGTTTTTCAGGCACTTGGCGCGGGGTGTCCTATCTTTGTGCCCAAGCAGTCAGATTTTTTTCATTCATGGGACAAAGAAGTAATTCATTACCGGGACATAACAGCGCTCAACAAAAAACTAATAGATTTTTTTGGGAGCAAGGAAAAAAGAGAAACTCTTAAAGAAGAAGCGGAGAAATTTGTAGAAAAACATTCTCCGGAAAGAATCGCTCAAAAATTCTTAAATATTTTTGAAAAAATGTTATCGTGTAGGTAACAGTGAAGACGCACTACTAGGAAATGCATGAAAAATATTGTTATACAGGAATTAAAAAAACATATTCCGTTTACCCTTTTTGGAGCGATGACGGGAATTTTGGTAATGTTTTTTTTCTATAAATTACCGTATAAAACTTCATATAATATTTTTTATGTGCTGCACCCGTCACATGTGATATTAAGCGCTTTGGTTACGGCATCTATGTATAAAAACTACAAATGCAGGGGGGATAGCCGCAAATGTAACATTTTTGCGCTTCTTACAATTGGGTTTGTAGGGTCGATTGGAATAGCTACTTTGAGTGATTCTCTGATGCCCTATTGGGGGGAAATTCTTTTAAAAATGCCGCATGCAGAGCCGCACATAGGGTTTATAGAAGAATGGTATATAGTTATTCCTCTTGCCGGGCTAGGTGTATTGATTGCGTATTTTTGGCCGGCAACAAAATTCCCGCATGCGGGACATGTCTTGATAAGCACATGGGCTTCGCTTTTTCACATGATTATGGCCGGAGCAAAACTGGTTACAATAGTTTCGGCCATAACGATCTTTGCATTTTTGTTTTTAGCGGTTTGGGTTCCATGTTGTATCAGCGACATTGTATTCCCGTTACTTTTTGTAGGTAAAAGTCGGGAGAAAGAATTCTAAAAAGGAAAAACAAAGGACTTGTTATCTGAAAATAAAGGGGTATACTTTATGGAGTTAAAAATAAAAAGGAAAGTTTTATAAATCCAAGGAGGGGGAAATGAAAAAAGTAATAGGAATAATAACAGCCGCTATTTTTATTTTTTCAATTATACCGATGGAAACTGTAGTTGCTCAGGATGACGATGCAAAAGCGCAACGAATAAAGGAAGAAATTCGCGCGCATAAAGAAGCCATACAGCGGTTAAAGGGAGAACTTGGACAAACAGCCGGTTCTCAAGAAATGGGATCGGCAGAGTATTCCGATGCGGAAAGTTCTTATGGACAAGAAAATATGCCAGTATCTTCGGAAGAAGGAAAACCTGGAGACATGAGAGGTAGAGGCCCGAAACCTGGAGAAGGAAAACCCGGAGACATGAAAGGTAAAAGATCGAAACCTGGAGAAGGAAAACCAGGAAAAGGGAAACAGGGGGAAATAAAAGGAAAAGGGCCGAGAGCCGGGGGAAATCAAAAAAACATGCAAAAAGAAAGAGGAAGTAAAACTTCAGGGAAAGGAAGATCTGGCGGGAAGCCTGCTGGAAATAGAGGCGGAGGACGAAAGAGGTAGAAAATGAAAATAACAAAAAAGATTGCAGTAGTGTGTCTTTTTAGTATATTGGTTTCTCCATGTCTTTCTGCGCAGGAAGAAAAAGAAGAAATCCCCGCCGGAATGGAAGTAGTATATATTGGCAATACAAAAAGTGTTGTTCCCGCAGGGACAAAAGTACATAAAAGTAAAGGGTTCATGATTTTGGAAAGTACCCAGGAATACGTAGGGCGTAGATTTAAGGAACATCACGAGAAGCTTGCCAATATACAAAATGAAAAAGATCTACTTGAAAAAGAAGTGAAAAAATTACAGGCAGAACTGACAAATAAAACACAAGAAATAGAAAAAATGCAGAAAGACATAAGAAGAAATGCTAAGAAAATTGGATTATTAGAAGAAGAAATCTGGGGACAATAAGACAGAGCTAGACTAGTTAGAGAAGAAACAAAAGCCTCGAATATAATCTATTTGGGGCTTTTATTTGAAGGGAACGAAGAATGGATGTACAGTAATAATATCTTGTTTTTAGAGACTGTCAAGTTTTGTGTGTCTGAAGGGGCAGGTTAAAAGCTTACTTTTTAATTGCTAAAAAATTAACACAAAATTAACACAAAATAAACAATAAGAAGGTATACTTTAGGTAAATGGAGGCAGTTTTCATGTGCAGCATAGGGGAGGTGCATCATGATAAAGCATAAAATACTGATTATTGATGACGAAAAAGAGTTTACAGCGTTGGTAAAAGAAATTTTGGAAGATACAGGGAAATATGAGGTTGAAACTGTGAATTACGCGAATATGGGGCTTTCTTCAGTAAAAAGTTTTGCCCCGGATATAATTCTTCTTGATTTACTTATGCCGGGAGAAG
>JBDRLO010000077.1:0-41375 GCA_043812935.1 Candidatus Omnitrophota bacterium | reverse complement strand
ACGGTTAATTTATCAATAAGCGTAACGTTATCCGGTAAATCTTCTTCCCTATCTGCGTCAATTTTAAAATAATAAAAACGGGGGGTATCATTTTTCATTTCTGACACGAGTTCCGAAACCGTTTCCGCGCAAAATATTTTGTTTTCTGTTTTTTCAAGTACAATGGAATTTAAATATTCCACTACTTTTTTTTGCTTTTCAGTTGTTGCGATAACGCCAACCTTAATATTGGCTTCTGCTAATTTTGGAAGTAAAGCTCCTACTCCATTATCAAATGTAACTTTTTCCGAAAAAATTAGAGCGGATTTTTTATCCATTTTCGAAAAATCAAGTATCTTGTCTAAAACTGATTCCTTCAGCCATTCAGGCGCTAATAATCTCATAAATTGCGGCAAGAATACCTGTACATTTTTTCGATTTTTTAGATTATCAATCCATTGCGAATGTTTGCAAATGGTTTTCTCCTGCACACTAACATCTGCATCAGCTTTTTTCACATCCGTTGTGCTTGTTTCAACATATATAACGTCCTTATTCTCTGCGTCTTTACCAAACTTAACACTTACTATATATTTCTGTTTCTTTTGTTTCGGTTTAATTAAAAAATCTAGGGAACTGGTTTCATTTAAAACCTTTCCGTTGGAACATAGCGTTTGCGTAGGCAAATGTTTTTCACTCCGGGCTATTCTATTCTCATTCTCCTCAAATCTGAAAAACTTATTGCAAATATGTTCTACAAAATTATTAATCTCCATACCATTCGTTGTCTCCATCAATTCAAATTCATCCGTAATAAACTGTCTTTCGGTTAAAGCCTCTTCAAGTTTATCTATATTTACACCCGAAAAATTATACTCATTCGGGATATCTTCCATAATCCCGTCTAATTCGGTATGAAATTCCGAATCCGTACTATTTTCCAAGTCTGGGCCTAAATCCTTAGAAACTTCATTAAGCGAAGCAGGATACTGCTCTGCTTCGTCGGATTCTTCAACCGTTTCGCCCCGCATAAAAAACGTAACCTTTTCACCTTTCGCGTTTCGCGGCGCAAACTCTCTGAAATAAGGTTCCCCGCGCAACTCCATCGTATTATTTCCGTTATCCGCATATTGCAGAATATTGCTTGGGGTGGCGTAGTAAGCAATATCGGCACGTGTAATAATGTTCGGTGAGAACATATTTTTTACTTCATCTTCAATTTCTGTTCCTCTCATGCTTTTTTGGGGTAATTTTCCTGTTTGATTTAATGATTTTATTAACGCTTCTCTTGTTTTAACTAGCCCTTGAATAAATTGATATATTTCCATTGGCTGAACATTCTTGTCTTTGCACCACTGCATAATCATGTACCCCACATCGTAGTTTAGCGGGCTTTTTGAAAGACCATACGTTTCAGACTCAATCCAATTATAAAACTCTGCGAAAAGAACACTCTCATGAAAGTTGTTTTCTTCTTTTTCATCAGTATATATCCGGTCTTTCAGATCCGGGATATGTATTGTTTCGTCTAAATATAACCGCTTTTTTAGATCCTGCCGCAAACTATTTAGCGGCTCTTTAGCCAAGCATACGACCACTACTTTTCCCGGCCTCGTCCTCTGCGCGTTCTGCATTCTATCAAGAAAGTTTATTAACTGACGTTGAAGAGTATCATCCGCTTCGTCCAGATTATCAATAATAAACACCATGGGCCCGGTTGTCCCAAGATAGGTCTCTGTTGCTATATCAACATGATATTTAAATTCGTTCCTCAACTCTCCCACACTAAGCCCGGTTAACTCCGCGCAATTAAGAACTTCCGGCACTCCTACTACTTCACCGGGACGCTTTTCTTTTTCCAGTTCGCCTATAATAAAATCAACCGCCATATTCTTCCCGGATCCGGAGCTTCCCTGAATTAACAGAATCTTTTGCGTCTCATTTTGGACAAAACTCTGTAGCCTTTCAAATACATTGATTATACGGTCGCCTTTCCCGATATTATTGCCCGAACGTACTGGTTCCCATGATTTAGGAATTTTTTCTTCCCAAAGATCAATAATTTTTTTGCTCGTTTCCTGATTAACATACTTTATTTTTCTAAAACCCAATGTGTTGCTTGCATGGTCCAGTTCCTGTCCCATATTAAAAAGAAAAAGACCCAAATGATGCGGCCCCATCGCCAGCAAATTTTTAAAATAATGCTCCCCAACCCATATGCTTTCGTTCGCTGGATTAACACACGCAATTTCTTTTGTTCTTGGAGAAACATGCAAAGTATCAAGTTCTACAACAATCCTGATTTTCCTAACTTTTTTTAAAATGGCTGTCACTTTATCCAATATTTGGGAACTTACGATACTCCCCAGCTTGAATAGTTGCGTGTCTTTTTTTTCTGCCGTTTCCGTATATTGATCCACAATCCATTGTTGCAATTGAGGCGGTAAAACATAAAAATGAATTTTGTTTTTTAATTGTCTTATAAATTCAGAATCCGTTTCCAACATTTTAAAGTGTGTATTAAAAATTGTTAGAATACCCGTCTCGTCGTTTAAGTCAGAAAACGCTAACGATAATAACCTTTCATTTTTAGCAAACTTTTCAGCATCATCACAAAATTCTTTAATTTTTTGTTTAAGCCAGTTGACATCATCAAGCTTTCCGTTCAAATCTATCCAAAAGTTCATTAACTCATAGGCATTATTATAAGATGCTATTTCATCCCCCTTTAATGCACCGCGATCCGTAATCTGTTGTGTTTTATATGATATTGTTTTTCCGTCAGATTTAGCTATTTCAGGCATAAGAACAACCTTGTCTTCGTCAATAAAACCTTTTATATCATTTACTACCGCTTCCTGATATGAAACTGTTTTGTCTTTACCGCTTAAATAATCACGATGAACACCTCCGACATAAAGGTGGTCAAGATTTGCCCTGCCTTTTGCAATAGCAGTCAAGACATATTCTGTCATGTCTTTTTCCGTTGTTTTAAATTCATTCAAAGGCATGCCTCTCATTTTCGAGTATTTATATTCTGCATACAAACGATCTATATAATTGGCAATTTTTTCAAAAAATATCGGATATCCGATATCTCTCGTTTGCAGCCGCAATAAAGGCAGTCTGTAAACTGCGCCTACTTCGTGTACTATATCTGCCAGTGCGTCATCTAAGATTTTTCTGGTATCATCCGTCAGGTCCTGCTGCTGCATCAGAATATCAAACTTTTCTTCACTCAAAAATTTGTAACTCGAGTTTTTGCTGGTATGGCTTGTTACGTCTAAGGGTTTTCCATATCTTTTTACAGGAGGTAACTCAACACCTTTGGGTACACGTATAAATACAAAATTTTTATCTTGAAACGCTTCTTCAAAACTTATACCTAAAATTTTAAGAAACGGATCTAATTTTTCTTTCATATATTGCAGATATTTTTCCGATAAATTTTGGGCTGGTTTTTCTCTTTTCGGATATTTTTTATCCACTTCTTCAGCAATACTGTCAAATTCAGCAAAATCACCTGCCTTGATCCTGTCCTGTATAAACGGATCAATTACAAGTTCATTGTGCATGTATTGTACTTTGATTTCTTCAATAAGACGGGTATTTCTATTATCACTCTTTAAAAAGTCTTCTTCTTTATTTGTGTTAACTGTTTTTTTCATATCTTCAAACTGTTCTATTGTACATAAAGCTGATTCATACCCGCCTAAAACATTCGGAACAGTTAAAAATACAAGCCTGTAATCTTCCCGTATTCCATTTTTTTCTACTGAAACAGGTATCATGAAAAGCGGCGTATTTTCCGCGACCTGGTCAACCTGGTTGCAATAACAGGTAATTTCAGCACGGTTAAAATGCGTATTTTCATATTCTATAAAAGATTTTTTGAATTTCTCATGCTTTTCAAAAGCAGTTTTAACGGCTTCAAGATCTTTAGTCTTGTTTATACCAGGAACTCTGCTGATTTCTGTAATAGTATATTGAAGAGCTATTTGCGCCAATGTAAGATATTTATAATCATGCGCATTTTCGGTAAGATTTCCGGATACAACAGCCGGACTTAATGCAAAACTTGTATTATTGATAAATAAACAAGCTGTGATAAAAATTGAAATAATTTTTTTCATAGCATCTTTCCTTTAACGAACATCCTCAAAATTTTAATAAATTGCTTTTTAAAATTTAACTTATTCCGATTTGATACATTGTAGCACTACTTGAGGGAAAAGTGAAGAAAAATCTGACTTTTTTCAAGATAACATCAGTGCAAAAAAAAGGGCAGGATTTTAACCTGCCCTTTTCCATTATATACACGATCTGCTATCTTACATCATACCCGGCATCCCGCCTGGCATTCCGCCTGGCATTCCGCCTGACTTTTCGTCCGGTTTATCGCAAATAATTGCTTCGGTTGTAAGCATTAAAGAAGCAATGCTAGCGGCATTCTGAAGCGCGCTTCTTGTAACCTTTGTCGGGTCAATAATACCAGCTGTGACCATGTTCGTAAAACAATCACCGTCAGCGTCATATCCAACTAAACTGTCCTTTTCCGCAAGTACTTTCTGCACAACTACCGAACCTTCCTGTCCGGCATTTGCCGCAATCATGCGTAAAGGTTCTTCTAAAGCACGTTCAATAATCCTGACACCAATCAACTCATCTCCGATAAGTTTCATGCTTTCCAAAGCACGGCTTCCCCTTAAAAGAGCAACTCCGCCGCCTGGAACAATACCTTCTTCTGACGCCGCACGTGTCGCATGCAAAGCATCTTCGATTCTCGCTTTTTTCTCTTTCATTTCAATCTCAGTTGCCGCGCCAACATTAATTATCGCAACACCGCCTGAAAGTTTTGCAAGACGTTCCTGGAGTTTTTCTTTATCATAGTCTGAATCGCTCGCTTCAATTTCGTTTTTTATCTGCGCTATACGGGATTTTACCGCGTCCGGGGTGCCTTCACCTTCAACTATAGTAGTATTTTCTTTGTCAATTGTAACTCTTTTCGCACGTCCGAGTTCTTCAAGGGTTACATTTTCAAGTTTAATTCCCAAGTCTTCCGTTATAGCGCGTCCGCCTGTAAGTACCGCAATATCCCCAAGCATAGCCTTACGCCTGTCACCATAACCCGGAGCTTTTACGGCGCAACAGCTAAAAGTACCGCGAATTTTGTTTACAACTAACGTTGCCAAAGCTTCCCCTTCTGTTTCCTCACAAATGATAAGAAGAGGTTTTCCTGCCTGCGCTACTTTTTCCAAAAGAGGAAGAAGATTCTTCATGCTGGAAATTTTCTTCTCATGTATAAGAATATAAGGATTATCTAGGACGCATTCCATTCTTTCAGTATCAGAAACAAAATACGGAGATAAATAACCCTGGTCAAACTGCATACCTTCCACAAGTTTAAGACTGGTTTCAAGTGTTTTACCTTCTTCCACGGTTATAACACCATCTTTCCCGACCTTTTCCATGGCTTCGGCAATTCTGTCACCAATTACTCTGTCGCCATTAGCAGCAATAGTCGCAACCTGTGCTATTTCTTTCTGTTCTTTAATGGGTGTAGATATTTTCTTTAAACCCTCTACAATTGCGGCAACCGCTTTTTCAATGCCTCTTTTTATCTGCATGGGATTTGCACCGGCTGTCACGTTTCTTAACCCTTCCCTGTAAATTGATTCAGCAAGAACCGTCGCGGTTGTTGTCCCGTCTCCGGCAACGTCACTGGTTTTAGAAGCAACTTCCTTAACCATTTCAGCTCCGAGATTCTCATACGCGTCTTCAAGCTCGATTTCTTTTGCAACAGTGACGCCATCTTTTGTTATGGTTGGAGAGCCGAACTTTTTTTCAATAACCACGTTTCTGCCTTTTGGCCCCAAGGTAACCTTTACTGCTTTCGCAAGTTTTTCGACACCGCGTAATATTGAACGGCGTCCTTCATCGCTAAATTGTAGTTGTTTTGCCATTTTTCCTCCTAGTTTTATAACTGCAATATTTGTTAAGTTATGTTTTGATTTATCCCACTATGCCTAAAATATCTTCTTCTCTAAGCATTAATAAATCTTTGTTATCAATCTTTAATTCCGTTCCTGAATACTTTCCGAAAAGAATTATATCGCCTTCTTTTACTTCCGGGGAAATAACTTTTCCATCATCTGAAACTTTTCCCTTTCCAACCGCTACAACTTTTGCTTCCTGCTGTTTTTCCTTAGCTGTATCAGGCAGTACAATTCCACCCTTTGTTGTTTCTTCAGCTTCAAGAACTTCAACAAGAACTCTGTCTCCCAGTGGTCTTACTTTCATAGTTCACTCCTCCGTTTTAGTTTTATAACTTCATTTTTAAATTCACTACTTCGTTAGCACTCGTCACATGAGAGTGCTAATAAAATCTTTATTATAAAAATTTCCTTTTTTTTGTCAAGTTTTTTAATGAAAAAATTTGGAATTTTGTAGATACTCAAACCTCATTAGCACTCCACATTCATGAGTGCTAATGAATTACCTATTATAGAAAAACAATGATATTTGTCAAGTTTTTTTTAAAATTGCGCGGGCTTATAAGAAAACTATTATATGGGCTTGATAAGTACTTATATTGAAAGCAGTTAGCAACTATAAATTCTAATCATGCTAAAACTATTTTATGTTGTCTAAAAGTAATAAAAGACCCTTAAATATCAAATCCGGAAAAACTTTTTTTATACCCGGAGTGTATTTTTTAATAAAATCTGCATCTCCCCCAGTCGCTATTACATTAATTGATCTGCTATATTTTTTTTGAAATGACTTGATAAAACTGTCACATACAGCAGCATAACCGAGAACAACACCCCTGTTAATACTTCCTTTTGTATCACGGCCTATCAATCCTTTTACCGGTTTAATCACAGTTACTTTGGGAAGCAGCGCCGTATTTTCGAGCAATGATTTGAGTGCAAGACGAAGCCCCGGAAAAATAAGGCCGCCCGCATACTCTCTTTTGCTATTTACGTAATCAAAAGTAACCGCTGTCCCAAAATCTATAATAAGAACAGGGGCCTGGCTTAAATGCATTGCCGCAAAAGAAGCTACTAACCTGTCCTGCCCCACTTCTTTTGGATTTTTATAGTTTATTTTCATAGGAACCAAAATATCTTTGCCAACAACATAAATACACGCTTTCGGCATAATGCTTTTTAAACTTTTTTTCATTAATGATAAAAATTTTGGAACAACACTAACAATAATTACTGCATCAATTTTAACTAAATTTTTACCGATAAGGCGTTTAAGAGCACTGCTGTTAATATGTTCTCTATCGGTATGAATAAAATATCTTTTTTCAATTTTCCTTTTATCAAAAAAAGCCATTGAACTATTTGTATTTCCAATATCAATTAGCAACTTCATAATAAAATCTCCATAGCACTTTGAATTTTTCATGTATTGGGACAGGCAAGCCTATCCCTACCGGCCAACCAGCTAAACAAAATTCGGCAAAGCCGAATTTTGATTCTGCTTGTCCTGAGCTTGTCGAAGGGAGCAAAGTCGCGAAGCGACTGCGTCGAAGGACTGGCAAACCGGTTAACCAACATTTACATCCCCGCTGAAAACTCTTTTTAGTTCTCCTTTTTTTGTCCGGACAACAAGCGCGCCTCTTTCATCTATATCAACCGCTGTCCCCTCCGTTAATCTATGATGTTCTCTAATTTTTATTTGTTTATCAATTACTGTTGATAATTTTTTGCACTCATCTCTTAAAGCATAAAACCCTTCGCGTTTAATCTTTATGTAATCTTTTTCAATTTCTTCTAACAAACATTTTAAAAAATCCGTTCTGTTAATATGACGTCCGCTTTCGTCTTTTAAACTAACAGCTTCTGCCGGAATCTGTTTTTTCTCGGCATTGATGTTCAGCCCGACACCAACAATTAAAAAATCCACCATATCAGGCTGAGCTTTCATTTCAGTTAAAATTCCGCATACTTTCCGGCCGTTAATGAGTATGTCATTCGGCCATTTAATGCCGGCAGTTATCCCGCACATTTTTTTTATCGTCCGGTGAACCGATATTGCCGTAACAAGAGTTATAACCGGAATCCTGTCTATTTCCATGTCCGGACGCAAAATAAGGGAAAAATATATGCCTTTACCATCGGGGGAAACCCATTTTCTTCCAAGTCTTCCTTTCCCGCAAGTCTGGCTTTCCGCGATAACAAGAGAACCTTCCGGTTCCCCTTTTTCCGCCAGTTCATAAGCTTTATCGTTAGTCGAAGAAATACTATCATAATGAAATACATTATTTTTTCCAATAATAGCAGTCTTTAATCCCAGACTTATTTCATATGCATACAGCTTATCCGGTTTGGATTTTAACTTGTACCCTAAATGCGGAACAGCTTCTATCTCATATCCGTCATTACGAAGTTTATTAATATACTTCCACGAATTAGCGCGGGAAAAACCCAATGAATCAGAAATATCTTCACCTGAAACATAAGCCTCTGCGTTTTCAAAAAAAAACTTCAATATTTTTCTTTTAATTTCAAAATCTTTCATAATTATACGCAGCACGTGGCACGTTACTCGGATACATAACGGACAGGCACGGGGGCCTGTCCCTACATCATGTAACATGTAGCGTGTTACATGCTTCGTGCTTCATGTTCCCTGCAACTTAGAATAAGACAGGCACGGGGGCCTGTCCCTACATCAACGTGCATCATGTAACATGTAGCGTGTTACATGCTTCGTGTTTCGTGTTCCCTGCAACTTAGAATAAGACAGGCATTAGCCTTTCTTATTCTAATATTCCCTTTCTTCCAAATTCGGTATTGCTTTTTGCGGACAAGCGGAAATACATCTGCCTTCGCTGTCACAAACTTCAGGGTTTACCACTTTGGATTTTTTGTCTACAAGCTTCAGCACCCCCAATGGACAAGCCATAACACAATGCCCGCATCCGATACAATATTCTTCTAATATTTTTGGTAATTTTTTTTGAGCCATATCCACTCCTTCATTGTTTTGACAGGTATGTTCCTTAAGACTTCATTTTTTTATCCAATTAAAACTTTTGTTAAAAACGATACTAGCGGAAGAATAAATCTGTCAAAAAGCCCCAGATATAACAAGACAATTAGTATAATAAACCCATACTTTTCAATTCGCGCAAAAACATTTAAAAACTTTAAAGGTAAAACCGCCATAAGTATATTTGACCCGTCAAGAGGAGGTATGGGTATAAGATTAAATATTCCTAAAACAAGGCTTATAATAATTCCTGTTGCTAAAAATGTCCAGCCGATAGAATGCGGCGCGAAAATACCTGTTTTAAATATAAGCGCGAATAAAACAGCCAAACAAAAATTAGCTGCCGGCCCCGCCAAGGATGAAAGTAAAATACCTTTTCGCGGATTTTTAAAATTACGCGGATTTATGGGAACAGGCTTTGCCCATCCAAAAATTACGGGAGAATGCACTGCGATAAGAAAAACCGGCAGTATTATTGTGCCTACAATATCCGCGTGAACAATCGGATTTAACGACAATCTGCCAGCGTTCTTTGCCGTATCATCGCCTAACAGATATGCGGTATACCCATGCGCAACTTCATGCACAACAATCACAATAATAAAAACAATAATTGGAATAATCATATCTCGGTTTTATGTGACAGGTAAACACGACTCTTCTATTACCTAAACCAGGTACGCGCTTATTTAATCTATATTTCATATCCCATTCGTTTAAGGGCTTTATTCATCCTGTCCATTGCTTGAACTATTGAACTTCCTTCTGTTAGATTTTCTTTACAAACCGCAGCATAACCTTTACGGTTTTTTATCTTAAAAACCGTAACTTGAGATTTTGATATTTTTTCCAGTTTTTTGAGTTTTGACATTTTTCCTCCCCTATAAGGTAAAACATCTGATTCCACGTCCTTTGTAAAAGCAAAAGACATTCAAAATAGAAACGTATCCTCCACAACTCCCATGTTTTCCAAAAAAACCTCGATGTCTCTATTCGATTCCCAAATCTTTTTTATCTTGTCTTTATTTCGAATAAACGATATTACAACCGCGGGATCAAAATGCGTTCCAGCTTCTTCAGAAATAATTGAAACGGATTTATCAAAACTATAGGCATCTTTGTAGGAACGTTTTGACGTAAGCGCGTCAAAACAATCTGCCAACGCTACAATCCGCCCATAAACCGGAATATCTTCACCTTTAAGGCCTTGAGGATAACCTGACCCGTCAAAATGCTCATGATGCGTATATGCAATAACCCTACAAGCCCGCATGATTTCAGTTTTTGCGTTCTTAAAAATCTCAGCTCCAACTTCGGGATGTTTCCTCATAAGCGCCATTTCTTCGTCGCTCAATTTGCCTTTCTTTTTAAGAATAGCATCCGGTAATATTATTTTACCTATATCATGCATAGGACTAGCTAATCTTACCAGGTGAACCTCCTCTTTGGGCAAAGACATGCCTTCGGCAATTATAGCACTGTAATCGGCAATCCTGACAAGATGCGTTCCTGTTGAAGGATCTCTAAGTTCCGTTAAAAGCGCTAACCGAAATATCATTTCAATCTGAGAATTCTCAAGTTTTCTATACGATTCTTTTAATTCCTTGTACGCTTCTCTGATTTTTTGCCTGTCATTTTTTTTTGCTTTGTCATCCATGGTTCAGTATCCTCATTGCCGGGTTAATTCAGTTGTTTAAGATATTTATAATAATCTCCATCTGTCGTAAGTATTATGGTAGTGTTGCCATCCACAGTATTATTGTACGTTTCCAAAGTTTTCAAAAACGCGTAAAACTCCGGATCCTTATTATAAGCACCAGCATAAATATCAATAGCTTGCGCATCAGCTTTTCCACGAATTCCCTGTGCTGTTTTATAAGCTTCTGACGTAATCATTTTCAGTTCTTTTTCCATCTGACCGGTTATTTCCGCGCTTTTTCCTCTTCCTTCAGAACGATACTGTTCCGCGGCGCGTTTTCGTTCGGATATCATCCTATCATAAACCTTTGACCTGACTTCCTGAACATAATTTATACGTTTTATGCGCACGTCAACTAAATCAATACCATATTGCGGAGCAAGAACTTTTGCGCGGTCAAGTATTTCTTTTTCCAGGTCATGCCGGCCGGTTTTTACCCGTTCCAACGCTTCTTCAGCTATCGCGAATACCGCGCCCTCTTCCTGCTGATCAAGAATACGATTGGAATCCCGTATGGTTTCAACAAGAAGATGCGAAGTTATAACGTCTCTTGTAGCTGAATTTATAATATCGTCTAACCTTCCATGCGCGCCTCTTTCATTCCCGACAGACTGCAGAAACTTCAAAGCATCCTCTATTTTCCAACGCGCGGTTGTATCAACCCAAATATACTTTTTATCTCTTGTTGGAATCTGATTAGGATCACCGTCCCAGTTTAAAAGCCTTTTATCAAAATAATGCGCTTCCTGGATAAACGGCATTTTAAGATGTAATCCCGATTTTGTTACCGGTTCACCAACAGGTTTTCCAAATTGTGTAATAACCACCTGATTAATTTCTGAAACAATATAAAGAGCGCCTGTTAAAAAAGCTATCAGGACAATTACAACTAAAACTACGGATAAAACAAAAAATTTTTTCATTATTGTTTTCCTCCTTCTTCTCCAAGCCTCAGAAGTGGTAAAATAGATGTCTGCTGCGGATCTATAACAAACTTCCTTTGCGCTTTCGGTAAAACATCTGACATTGTTTCAAGATAAAGCCGTTTTTGTGTTATGTCCGGCGCTTTTTTATATCTTTCCCAGGTTATTTGAAACCTCTCGGCTTCACCAGTAGCTCTGTTGACTTTATCTAAACTATATCCCTCTGCCTGGCTTATTGTCCTTCTTGCTTCACCTTTAGCACGCGGAATTGCTTTATTATAAGCTTCCCATGCTTCGTTTATCATTCTTTCCCTTTCCTGTTTGGCTTCATTTACTTCGTTAAAAGCCGGTTTTACTTCATCCGGGGGATTAACATCCAAAAGTTTGACTGTCACAATATCTATTCCAGTCTGATATTTATCCAGTAATTTCTGAAGTTCAAGCTGCGCCAAATGCGCTATCTCTTCCCGTTTTGTGGTAAGCACTTCATCAACAGTGTAATCTCCGCATAACCGGCGCATACCCACTTCTGACATGGCTCTCACGTTTCCTATCGGATCTTTTGTCCGAAACAAAACTTTTTCCGGATCCGCAACTTTATACTGGACTATCCATCTTAAATCCAGAATATTCAGATCCCCGGTAAGCATAAGAGATTCTTCGGGATACTGCCTTGACGCGTATACGCTTCTAACCCCGGGCCGGGCAGTTCTAAAGCCGAATTCTTCTTTGAAAATCTTTTTTACTTTTATCGGCGTTACTCTTTCTATTCCAAAAGGCAGTTTAACATGCAGTCCTGGTTCAGTTGTACGGACAAACTTTCCAAATCTTTGAATAACCCCGACTTCATCCGGACCGATTGAATATACTGACCCCTGCAAACCTAACAGCACCACTAAAACACCTATAGCAACAGGGATATACTTACCGTAATTACGTCCGATTTCACGTACTTTTTTGGTTTCCTCCCGAAAAAGATCTTCAGGCGATTTAAAATCCTCCATATTTTGACCTCCTATTAGCTCTTATTTGCAAAATACAAATAATACAATATTATATGCCTTCCATTTTTATCCATACAGTATACATGAGGAGCACTACATATCCAAGACATTTGAACAAGTTTATTTATTTAGGTTGAATTTGACAAATCCAGATCTTTAACATATAATTAAATTTCAAAACTAAGTGGCGGGGTAGCTCAGCTGGTTAGAGCGCACGGCTCATACCCGTGTTGTCGACGGTTCGAGTCCGTCCCCCGCTACCAATTTGGTTAGCCGGTATCCCGGTTCACCGGTTTTTTTATACATCAATTCTTTTTGCGACGCACATAATGCATTCCACGAAATACGTTTCACGCAACACGCTCCAGGTGATACAACATACGTTTTTAGAAATTCTCATTTTTTTTATAAAATAAATCTTTGATATTCATAACGGACAGGCACAGGGGCCATGCACCACACAGGGTGCATGGCAAGACCTGTCCCTACATCAACGTGTAACGTGCGACATGCAACGTGTTACGTGTTACGTGCCACATGTAACATGCAATATGTAACATGCAACGTGCAACATGCCACATGTTACGTGCCACGTGTAACGTGTTCCGTGCCACGTGCAACGTGCAACATGTAACGTGTTCCATGCAACGTGTAACGTGTTACGTGTTCCGTGTTCCGTGCCACGTGTAACGTCAACGTGCTTCGCGCTACGCAATTACTTCTTCTATCCAGCCGCCGCCAGCGACAATTTCGCCGTCATAAAAAACAGCGGCTTGTCCGGGAGCCGGAGCAAACTGTTTATTATCAAAAGTTATTATACATTCGTTATTCCCGTAAGGTTCAACCATGGCTTTTTCTTTTTTGCCGTTGTATCTTATCCTGACTAAAAACTCAAAGTTTTTGTCAAAACTTCCGGGCATTAGCCAGTTTATCCGTGAAACACGTATTTTCTTTTTCATAGCAAAACTTTTTTCACCCACAATAATAATATTCTTGCGGGAATCAATCTCCAAAACATAAATAGGGTTTTCTCTTGCCAAACCTATTCCACGCCGCTGCCCTATCGTATAAAATGCGATCCCTTTATGTTCGCCTACAACATTTCCTGACGTATCTATAATTTTACCTGGAAGAAATGCTTTTCTTATTTTATTCCTGATCAAGTATTCTTTATAACTGCCATCGCCGTCCGTAAAACAAATGTCCTGACTTGATTTACGTTTAACTGACATAAAATTATTTTTTAACGCCGTCTCATAAACTTCTTTTTTTGTCATTTCTCCTACTGGAAATTCAATAACGGAAAGTACTTCTTTAGGAATATTAAAAAGAAAATATGATTGATCATACCGTTTATCCTTTGCTTCAGTTAAATAAAAATTCCCGTCTTTGTTTATAATCCGGGCATAATGTCCCGTAGCCACACGCGTGAACCCTTTTTTCCGAGCTTCATCAAGCAAATAACCAAATTTTATACGGCTATTACAGTAAATACATGGGTTGGGTGTTTTTCCGTTTACATATTCGTTTATAAAATATTTTTCGATCTCCTCCGTAAATTTTTTTGATAAATCAACAATATAGTACGGTATCTCTAGCCGCTCCGCGGTATCCCGCGCATATTTAACCGTATCCTCTGCAGAACACATTTTTGATTCAATTTTATCCTGTTTTTTTTGAACGGTATTATTGCAATCCATATCCGCCCAGGTTTTAATTGTAATCCCCGCAAGGTCATGGCCTTTATTTTTTAATTCAAAAGCCGCAATACTTGAATCTACCCCTCCGGACAATGCTACGGCAATACGCATAAGTTATCTTCCTTTCACATATTTTGAAACACCGGCTGAAAAACTCAAATCAGGTTCAGCGCCTGAATTTTCTACAAAAATTATTTCTACATCTTTAAGGCCGCGCGTAAGTTCTAAAGCTTTTTCTTTTCCCATCGCCATCATGCCAGTCGCTAACGCGTCCGCTTTAAAACACTCAGGCGCAATTACAGTAACACTGGACGGCAGTTCCGGCAATGCTTTTTCGGTAGAAGGATCAACAATATGCGACAAAAGTTTTTTTCCATTATCTTCTATAATAACGTTTTCATAATCCCCGCTGGTCGCGACTGCCATATTCTCCATATTAAGCTGAAGCAAAATATACTGCGCAGTTCTTTCCGTATCCAATTTTGAACGCGGTTTTCGTACGCCTATCCTCCAATCTTTAGACCGTTTATATTTACTGCAATATATCTCGCCTCCGGCATTTACTAAAAAGTCTAAAACGCCATGCGTTCTCAAAAATTCTGACATTTTATCCACTATATACCCTTTTGATATCCCGGAAAGATCCAGCCATGCACCGTTCAGTAAAACTATTTCTCTCTTATCGGGATATAATAAAACATTTTTCCATCCCACACCATCAGAATTATCCGGAATCCCGGCTAAAACTTCATCCGGCATATCTTTATAAAACCCCTGTTTCTTAAGTATCGGCGCTACTGTTATATCAAATTCACCGTTTGTAATCTTGCCGATATGCTTTGCCTCTTTGATTATTTCAAATAATTCGTCTGAAACTTTTTTGTTTTTTTCGGCATTAAGCGCATTTATTTCGCTGTTTGCATTAAAAATACTTAATTTTTTTTCCAATTGTCTTGCCAACTCAAAACTGTCCGCGACAATGGCGGACAGCTCATCACTTGCCCCCTGATAACAAACAGTTTTAACCTGAACAAAAGTACCCATTAAAGTATCTGTTCTCGAATATTCCGCGTTTCCCGAAAAAAATGAACATCCGGTTAAAACAACCGTTGCCAAAACGCTATAAAACAGTTTTCTCATTGTGATTATTGTTACCATAGTTTACATAAAATTACGGAAGAATTTTGAACGCTCTAAAAAACGCGGACATGAAACATATCTTTTTGTTTTTAAAAACTACCCAAGGTTTTTTATTACCTGCTCTATGTTAACATAATTCTTTACCATATCCATAGCCAGTTTAATTTTATTTTTATCTCTCGATTTTATTTTGACTGTAAGGTCATGTACTTTGGACGCAACATCGTATGTATCAAACCGCGTCATAAGCGTCGGAATGTTAGACTTTTTCAACGCGTTGTAAATCCTCTTCTGCGGCACGATACCGCCGGAAAGAATAATTCCGGATATCCGTTTAGGCACTCTAAACCGGCCCGCATTGACTTTAATTAAAAGATTAATAAGATCAGATCTATTGCCCGGAGTTATAACCAGACTATCATCGTCTATATGCTGCACAGCTTCTCTTACCTCCATTGCTCCGACAAGAATTTTTCTCATTTGCCGGTCAAGAAATTTCTCTCCGCATAAAACATGCATATCCAATTCTTCCCTAAAATCCTGCATCGTCGGGATATCAAGCATGTCAACATAAGGAACAACTCCCAGAACCGGGATACCAAGCCTGCCAAGCCCCATTCTTACATATCTGTTTACCTTCTCATATTTCTGAGGCAAAACTTTATTTACAATAACTCCGACAACTTTTACATTCATTTTGTCGAACACGGATTTATTAAGCATAATCTCATCTATAGCATTGCCGATGCCGCCGGGATAAATCAAAATAACGCGTGAATTCAGCATTCTGGATACTGCCGCGTTAGATAAATCAAAAACCGACCCGACCCCAGCATGCCCTGTCCCTTCAATAATAACCAAATCATTATCTTCCGCTACATGATTAAAAGCTTTCTTAATTTCACTGGCAGTATCCAAGACATTTCTGTTATCAAGAAATTTTTCGGTATATCCACGTTCTACCGCAACCGGAGACATATCATGAAGGGAGAAATTGAACTTAAATATTCTTTCCATTAAAACCGAATCTTCATCAACTTTGTATCCGTCTTCGACAAGATACCGTTGTCCAACCGGTTTTATAAATCCTATTTTGCGAAACGTATCAAATAATGTGGAAATCAATCCGAGTGAAACTGTCGTTTTTCCGACATTCTGACGGGTAGCCGCAACAAAAATACGTTTGGTGGCCCCATGTATCCCGAAAATTTTGTCCCATGTCTGTTCTATGTATGATCTCATACTTTATCCATAACAAATAATGCTACCGCATCACATATAAAACACTAAAATGAATGTTTTTCATCAGGAAAAGAACGCGACTCAACATCCTCTTTAAATGAACTGACAGCTTTTAAAATTGAATCATGAATTTTAACATACTGTTTTACAAACTTAGGCACAAACTTATCAAAATACCCGATAATATCGTTGGTCACTAAAACCTGGCCGGAACACTCTTTCCCGGCACCGATACTGATTGTGGGAACATTTAATTTACACGTTATTTTTGCAGCTAACTGTGCCGGAACACATTCCAGCACAATAGCAAAACAACCGGCTTTTTCAAGCAAAACCGCGTCATCTATAAGTTTTGCCGCGGATTCAGCATCTTTCCCCTGAACCTTATAACCGCCCAGTTTGCTCACACTTTGAGGAGTAAGCCCGATATGCGCGAGAACAGGTATTCCCGCGTCAATAATAGCTTTTATTCGGGGAATAATCTCTTTACCGCCTTCAACTTTTACCGCTTCACAACCAGCTTCTTTGACAAAACGGCCAGCATTAAACACAGCATCTTCGTTACTAACATGATAGGACATGAACGGCATATCACCAATAAGAAAAGATTTTGAAATGCCGCGTTTCACAGCTTTAGAATGATGCAGCATCTCATCCATTGTTACAGGTACCGTAGATTCATAACCTAATACAACCATACCAAGAGAATCACCCACCAATACGGCATCTATACCTGCAAACTCTAGAATACTCGCCATGGTGTAATCATATGCCGTAAGCATTGTTATCGGCTCATTATTATCTTTTTTTTTCTGAAAATCCAATACTGTAAATTTTTTTCTATCCATTTTCATTATCCCCTAGACCGAAACATCTACTTTATCCAGCACTCTCGCAACAAGATGATTTGCCCGTATAGGCATAAAATGAACACCGTCGCACATCCCTCTAATTGACATCATTAAATCATAAGAAATAGCTACCGACTCAGTTTCAACATTTGAACTGGTTTCCAATTTATCAATAATCGCATCAGGAATAATAACCCCCGGAATATTCGCGTTCATATAGCGCGCCATTTTGGCCGACCTAAGAGGGACTATTCCCCCTAAAAGTTTAATCTTTGGACGCAGATGTTTAATTTCGTTTATAAAACCTTCAAATAATTTGGGATCAAAAACAGCCTGTGTTTGAAAAAACTGCGCGCCTGCCGCGACTTTTTTTTCCATTTTTATTATTTCCGGTTCTAAAGAATCACTACCCGGGTTTACTACCGCGCCCACATAAAAATCCGGCGACGACTGTAAAGCGTTTCCGGCAAGATCTTTGCCTAAGTTAAGTTCTTTAAAAGCACGCAAGAGCCCCACTGAATCCAAATCATACACCGGTTTCGCTTGAGGATGGTCTCCTAAAAGAGGATGGTCTCCGGTCATTACCAGCATATTGCGTATTCCCAAAGCGTACGCCGACAAAATATCAGATTGGAGCATTATCCGGTTACGGTCCCTGCATGTCATTTGACATATTGCCTCATATCCCTGATCATTAAGAAATCTGCTCGCGGCTATTGATCCCAACCGCATAACAGAACTTTGCTGATCAGTAACGTTTACTCCATCAACTCTGCCTTTAACGCATTCCAGTTCTTTAAAAACCGATTCCATTGACACACCTTTCGGCGGCCCTATCTCGGTTGTTATAACAAACTTTCCGGCTTCAAGCGCTTTTTTAAATTTTGACATTTTGATTCCTATATGCTCTTAAAACGTTTCTCATAAGTATGGATACAGTAACCGGGCCTACACCCCCCGGAACCGGCGTAATAATTGACGCTTTTTTTTCAGTGTCTAAGAAATCAACATCACCCTGAATTGTGTTTCCAACCTTGTTTATTCCGACATCTATTACAACAGCGCCTTCTTTAATCCAATCGGATTTCACCATACCGGCTTTCCCTACCGCGACAATCAAAATATCCGCTTTACGCGTATGAGACATAATATCTCCTCTTTCCGCGGTTCCTACATGACAAACCGTAACAGTAGCTGTTTCATTGAGCATCATAAGGCTTAAAGGTTTTCCTACTATCGCGGAATGACCAACTATCACAACTTCTTTACCATATAACCCAACATCACAGCTTGTCAGTATTTTCATCACAGCGCCAGGCGTACAGGGAACAATGTCCGCTTCTTTCCTGAAAATTCTGCCAAGATTACACGGAGTAATACCTTCAGCGTCTTTTTCAGGCAATATCTTTGAAGCCGTTATGTTGTGATCAATATTTTTGGGTAAAGGTTTTTGTATTATTACAGAAGTAACACTCTTATCTAAGTTTAATTTTTCAATATGCCCGATTAATTCGTCCTGTGATATACCGTCAGGAAGTTTTTGCGAAACAAACTCAACACCAACGTAGTCTGAAACTTTTTTTTGCATGTTCATATATATTTCCGCGTCTTCACTATACCCCACGGAAAGCGAAACTAATTTAGGAGATCGGCCTTTTTTAAGACAGCACATTTGGATTTCATTTTTTACTTTATTATTACTGCCTTTCGCGATTTCCCTGCCGTTAACACATTTTGCCATTCTGCCTCCACAATTTACGTTCTCTTAAAAAAAAGCTCGCGCATTACCGCAGGCGCAGTTTATTTCTTTTTCTATTTGTTTAAGTTCCGATTTAGCATTTTCGCAAAATACGTTATTTTTTATATACTTAAGGTTAATTTCCACATTAAGTTTTGCGGAATAAAAAGACGCTTTAAACATATGCATAGCACACCCAACGTCAGTTAACAAATTTTTATTGCCGTTTTCTATGAGAAAGCCCGTCGCATTTATACAATTCTTAATTTCCCGGCATATTTCCAAAGGCACTTGCGCCGCGTTAATGTATTCTTGTTCTGAAAAAGATTTCCCGGATAATTTATCCATAAGTTCGCGAAAAACTTCGCAATCTTTATCTATAAGTGTTAAAAACTTTTTAAAACCCGACTTCTGGACGATTTCAAGCGCAATTAGTTTTTCATTGCCAGCTGCTTCATCTTTTTTGCTGTATGCCATTACCATAAGATTTAACGCAGCGGCTGTCGCGGCTGTAAGCGCGGAAGCGCTTCCTCCTCCCGGCGTCGCGCTTCGGGAAGCAAGATCCGTTAAATATTCCTCAACTGTAGCTTTGATATATTCTTTGGACATTATCAAAACAACCCCTTAACCATTCCGGTTTTAACATCAACATCTATATTGTTTCCTCTGGGTTTTTTGGGCAATCCAGGCATTGTATTAACTCCTTCGCATTTTACTACAATATATCCGGCTCCTGAAGACAACTTAACATCTTCTACATTCAATTTAAATCCTCTTGGCCGGCCTTTTTTCGAAGAATTATTTGAAAGCGAAAGATGTGCTTTTGCCATGCAAACCGGAAGTGCGTCAAATTTATTCTTTTCTATCTTTCCCATGTTCGCTAAAGCCAACTCAGAATATTTGACCTCATTCGCGCCATACATAGATTTAGCAACACGTTCAATTTTCCCGCGTATACTCATGTCTACTGGATAAAGATACCTCAAAGATGTTTCTCCTTCAGAGGCTTTAATAACCGCCCGCGCCAATTCAACCGCACCCTTACTTCCTATTTTATAAACTTCACTTATAGCGACACCCGCAACATCCAAGACCTCAGCGCGTCTCATTACTACATCCAATTCTTTTTTTGAATCCGAATCAAATTTATTTATGCATATAACGATAGGCACACCAAACATTTTAAGGTTCTCTACCTGTTTTTCCAAATTGGAACAGCCCCTGTCTACTGCAGACAAATTTTCTTTTTTAAGTTCAGCCGGCATTGTGTCTCCTTTAAAAACAAAATCACCGCTATGAACTTTTAGCGCCCTCACAGAACAGTTTATTACAATTACATCCGGTTTTATCCCTGATTGCCGGCATTTTATATCAATAAATTTTTCCGCTCCTAAATCAGCGCCAAACCCGCTTTCAGTAATAGTATAATCAGCAAGTTTTAATGCCAGCTTATCAGCAATTACGGAACTTGAACCATGCGAAACATTTGCAAAAGAACCTGTGTGGACAAAACATGGAGTATTCTCGTTAGTCTGCACAAGGTTTGGATTAAGTGCGTTTTTCATAATTGCGCTCATGGCACCGGCAACTTTTAAATCTTCCGCTGTAACAGGCTTTCCATTCATGGTAAAACCTACAACTATCCGGCCTAACCTTTGCCGTAAGTCTTTTAAGTTTTCCGAGAGCGACAGTATCCCCATACATTCACCGGCCGGTGTAATTTCAATACTTGTCTTACGATTTACCCCGTGAAGTTTCCCTCCTCCGCCAACCGCGAGATTACGCAAAGCTCTGTCACTTACATCCAAAACACGGTTCCAAGAAATGTTGTCTTTATCAATATTATGTGAATTCCCCCAAAAAAGACTATTGTCTAAAAAAGCTGCACATAAATTCTGCGCGTTGCTTACGGCAAAAGAATCTCCAGTTAATCCCAAGCTAACTTCTTCCGCAGGCAATATTTGAGCGCATCCTCCGCCGGTAGCGCCGCCTTTAAGCCCAAAAAACGGACCAAAAGACGATTGCCTTATACAGGAAACAGCTTTTTTCCCCATTTTATTTAAAGCCATTGCCAACCCAATGGTATTAACCGTCTTACCTTCACCCAAATGTGTCGGCGTAATTGACGTAACTAAAACCATCTTTCCGTCTTTTCGTTTCTTCAGTGTTTCACTTAACGAATCCGCGGAAACTTTAGCAATATATTTACCATACTTCGTCAGATATTTTTCTGCAATTCCGATTTTTCTGGCAATATCACTGATATCTTTTAACTTGACTGTGGATGCTATTTTTAGATCAATACCGTATCCCATAATATCATCTCCTTTTTTCTAAGAAAAGACTGCCGAAATTTTTTGAAACCAAATTGCGGCAATAAGCCAGAGAATCACCATTAAATACTCTAACAAATAATTTTCGTAAAACACATACCGCGCAGGCTTTCAGAATTACTTTCTGACTCAACTATAATTATATTACATTACTATCATTCACAAATAAAACGGCATATTATAACGCCGGCTTTTTCATTTTTCGACTGGTTCCAAACGGGCCAAAAGTTTTGCGATGGATATTACAAAGCCCATGTTTCCTGATAGCGTCGATATGTTCACGCGTCCCATATCCTTTATGTTTTTTAAATCCATATTGCGGATATTCAGCATCTAATTCAAGCATTAACCGATCTCTATAAACTTTAGCAATAATTGAAGCACAAGCAATAGAAGCACTAAGGCTTTCGCCTCCGGTTAAACAAGTCCGCGGCTGATGAGTTTCAACATTCATTTTGCCGTCAATTAATAAATAATCCGGCTCATTCTTAAGTTCAATAATTGCTTGCTGCATTGCCAATAAAGTCGCGTTATATATGTTTAACCTATCAACATCCTCTACTTCAACACACCCTATCCCAACATCACACCGTTTTAATATATCAATAAACGCTTTTTCTCTTTGCCTTGCAGTAAGTTTTTTAGAATCATCTATACGTTCCGTAAACGAACCATCCCGAATAATAACCGCGGAAGCAACAACAGGCCCGGCTAAAGGCCCCCTGCCGGCTTCATCTATTCCTGCTACACTCTTATATCCGGCATTAAAAGCCTTTTTCTCATAAAAAAATGTGTCCTGTTCCTTATTTGGAAACTTTGGTTTTTTTCTTTTGGACAATTTTTTCCTTAACTTTTGTGGCGCTTTTACCTTCTTTTTGCCGCAAATAATAAAGTTTCGCACGACGGACTTTACCGTGTTTTTTTACAACTATCTTTTCAATTGCCGGCGAATTAACCGGGAAAATACGTTCCACGCCTTCTCCATACGATATCCTGCGCACAGTAAATGTTTTTTTAACTCCGCCGCCTTTTTCTCCAATAACAATACCGCTAAAAACCTGAACTCGAGTTTTGTTTTCCTCTTGTATCTTGTAATGAACATCAACGGTATCTCCGATATTTATTTTAGGCATATCTTTTCTTATAAATTTGTTTTCAATATCTCTTATTTCCGGTTTCATTTCTCCTCCCATGTTTTATCATGATTATTTTCATTCAGTAAATCCGGCCGTCTGATTTTTGTCCTGATAACAGCCTGTTTTTTTCGCCATGCGTCGATTTTCTTTGGATCCCCGCACAAAAGCACTTCCGGCACCCTCATACCTTTATATTCAGCTGGGCGCGTGTACTGCGGATATTCTAAAACATTATTTTCAAAAGACTCATCAATTAAACAATTCTCATCACCTAAAACTCCAGGAATAAGACGTATTACCGCGTCACAAAAAACCATAGCCGGAATTTCTCCACATGTAAGAATATAGTCGCCAATCGAAAACTCCGCGTTAACCAACTCCCGTATTCTTTCGTCAAACCCCTCATAGTGCCCGCAAACAAGTATAATATGACCACAATCGGCAAAATTTTTAGCTTCAGTCTGGTCAAATCTTTGACCCTGCGGAGTAAGCAAAACCACTACCGGTTTAGTATCAGCTGTTTTCGTCAATTCCTCTAAAGCTTTATCAACGGGTTCCACTTTCATTACCATACCCGGACCACCGCCATAGGGTTTATCATCAGCTGTTCGGTGCTTATCGTTTGTCCATTTTCTAAGATTATGTATGTCAATCTTTACCAGAGATTTTTCTTGGGCGATTTTTATCATTGATTCTTCAAAAACACCTTTAAACATCTCCGGAAAAAGTGTAAGTATATCAATTTTCATCAAATTTTATCAATTAATGACCGTACGCAACCCAGCTTTATATACTCTACATTAAGTTTATCAAACCGGGTAATCAAACACACTTTAGATTTCAAGCCGTTTCAAAATGCTTTTAACCGTTTCAGAAGGTTTTGCCCCGTTTTTTATCCAATGTTCAACACGTCCGCGATCCAAACCTATCTGATCTTTTCCTTTTTTGGGATCATAAAAACCAAGTTCTTCCAAAGCTTTCCCGTTTCGTTTAGTTGATTTTGTAATAGCAACTATACGATAAAAAGGTTTTTTTTTCGTCCCAAATGTTTTCAATCTCAAAACTACCGCCATTATTCGTCCTCCTTATTAGTTAGCCGGTTTATCCGTTTGCCAGTTAGCCGGTTTATCCGTACATATTATATCGCATATTGCATGCCGCCCTAAAACTTATAAATCAATGACAACATACAACATTCACCATTACTACTGTTCTTTTACTCTTTTAATTTTCGCACCCAACCCTGACAATTTTTCTTCTATATGTTCATATCCTCTATCCAAATGATAAATTCTTGAAATCTCAGTCTTACCTTCAGATATTAAACCCGCGATAACCAATGCTGCTGAAGCTCTTAAATCTGAAGCCATAACAGGAGCTCCGCTTAAACTCCGAACCCCTTTTATTATTGCCGTAGCCCCTTCCAGCAAAATATCCGCGCCCATACGGTTAAGTTCACTTATATGTATAAACCTTTCCGGATATATTTTTTCCGTAATAACGCTTATTCCGTTACTTACGCTGGTCAAGCTCATCATTTGGGCCTGAAGATCCGTTGGAAAGCCCGGATAAGTCAAAGTTGTAACATCAACCGCGTTTAACTTGTCTTTTTTTCGGCAAATTTCTACTCCGTCAGAATGTTCTTTAACTACAACGCCGGCTTCCCATAATTTATCAATCAATGCTGCATTATGCTCAGGTTTAGCGTTCTCAATAAAAACACATCCTCCGGCCGCGGCCGCAGCGATCATATAAGTTCCCGTTTCAATTCTATCAGGAATAACTGAATATTTCGCCCCGTTTAATTTCGAAACACCGTTTATTTTTAAAGTCGGAGTGCCGTTACCTAAAATCTTCGCACCCATTAAATTTAGAAAATTTATCAAATCCGATATTTCCGGTTCACACGCCGCATTTTCAATAACAGTCTCTCCTTCGGACAAAACCGCTGCCATAAGCGTATTAGCCGTAGCAAGAACACTTGAACCAAAATGCCCGCCCAAATAAATTCTTTTTCCTTTCAATCGTTTCACAGCGGCCAGAATATACCCTTCTTCCACCTTAATCTCCGCACCGAGAGCCCTTAGCCCTTTAAGGTGTAGATCTATGGGCCTTGGCCCAATAACACACCCGCCGGGAAATGAAACCTTCGCATTTCCATATTTTGCGATAAGCGGCCCAAGAACAGCAATCGAAGCGCGCATAGTACTTACTAATTCATATGCCGCGGTTACATTAGTAACACTCCCCGCGCTTACATGAACCACATTTCCCTGCCGTTCTACTGAACGACCTAACGCGCCGAGAATCTTTAACATGGTCGTTACATCTCTCAAATCCGGCACATTTGAAATTACACATTCTTCATCCGTCAAAAGAACTGCCGCAAGAATCGGAAGGCACGCGTTTTTGGCTCCGCTTACGCGCACTTTACCGTTTAATTTGCATCCGCCCTCAACGACCAATTTATCCATTCTTAACCCCTACTATTACCCGTTCATATCCAGCTGAATCAATAAAACTCGCAATATTAACAAAACCGTTTATTCTAAATGCATTTTTTACTTTTTCGCTTTGGTCATATCCAATCTCTAGCGCGATAAAACCACCGGAAGCTAACAGCTTCCCTCCGCCGGAAATTATAATATCTAAATAATCCATTCCCTCTTCTCCGGCATAAAGTGCGATACGCGGTTCAGCCTTAACCCAAGCATCAAGTTTTTCATAATCTTTTTTTGAAACATACGGCGGATTTGCCACTATACAGTCAAAAAAACCATCATACCCCTGTGAAAAGAACGAAAACATATCTGAAAGAACTAATTTTATTTTGTTTTCCCGTCTGAATTTTCTTAAGTTGTAACGCGCTACTTCCAAAGCATCTTTACTTATATCCGATGAAATTATTTCACAATTATCTATTAGCTGTGTTAAACCCAAAGGAATTATGCCGCTTCCGGTGCCTAATTCAAGTATTTTCAGATTTTCTTTATTTTTCTTTTTACATATATCTGCTGTTGTTCTTACAAGAAGTTCAGTTTCCGGACGCGGGATTAAAACACGTTCATCAACTTTCACCCGCATTCCCATAAAAATTTCTTCGCCCCGCTCATATTGCACTGGTACTGTATCACTCATTTTCAGGTTATTGTTCCTAATCTAAGTTTTCTATCTTCCTCTTCAATAGAGGTAATAAATTCGTCCAAAGCGTTTTCCCCTTGCAGGATATTTGCCAGATTGTAAATCGTTAAATTTATCCGGTGATCCGTAACACGATTTTCCGGGAAATTATAAGTCCGGATTTTTTCGGATCGGTCTCCGCTTCCAACCTGCTTTTTTCTATTATCGGATATTGTCTTTCTTTGTTCTTCCTGTTTTTTTTCCAATATACGCGCTTTAAGTACCCTCATAGCCTTGGCTTTATTTTTGTGCTGGCTTCTTTCATCCTGACAACTGACAATAATACCGGTTGGCAAATGAGTTATCCTAATGGCAGAATCCGTTACATTTACATGTTGTCCGCCTGCACCGGACGCCCGATATGTATCGATTTTTAAATCCTGAGTTCGTATATCAATTTCAACATCATCCGCTTCAGGCAATACCGCAACAGTAGCCGCTGAAGTATGTATGCGTCCACTCGCTTCTGTTTGAGGCACACGCTGCACACGATGAGTTCCCATCTCAAACCTAAGAAACTTAAAAACATTACGTCCCTCAATTGAAAAAATCACTTCTTTTATCCCGGCAAGCTCTGTTTCACTCAAACTTATAACCGAAGTTTTCCATCCCTTGCTTGCAGCATATTTTACATACATTTTATAAAGATCTGCCGCAAATAAACCAGCTTCGGTACCACCGGTTCCCGCACGTATTTCCATAATAATATTACGGCTATAGTCAGTGTTATCATCATCCAGAAGAATATCTTCCAACTGCTTGGATTTTCCCGCTATCGCGTTATTAACACTTTCCAGTTCTTTCTTTGCCAAAAGAGAATACTCGCTGTCCGAGCCTTCTTCTTCAATCATCTTTTCAAGGCTCTTCTTTTCATTCACCAACGCCAAATACTGATCATACTGCGCAACGATATCCTTAAGATCCGCGTACTTTTTAGACTTTATACGATATTGTTCACGATTGGACAAAAGCTCCGGAGAAGACAGCTCCTTTTCCAATTTTTTGTATTCCAGTTTTTTTTGTTCAAATTTTTCAAACATTTGTAATAAAGATCAGACCTTGTCACAAAATTTCTTCATTTCACAACAAGGTCTGCTTAATAATTTATTTTACGCTTCCGCAGAAGTATCGGATTTCGCTTCTGCCTTTTTCTTGGAATAACGTTTCTGGAACCGTTCAACTCTACCAGCAGAATCGACCAGTTTTTGTTTTCCAGTATAAAATGGATGGCACTGTGAACAAATTTCCACATGTATACTTTGCTTAGTTGACCGTGTATGCACAGTATTCCCGCACGCGCAAACAATCGTACTTTCTATATACTTTGGATGTATATCTTTTTTCACTTTTAATCCTCCCTTATAAATAAATATATAATTATAATATAGTTACACCAATATTTCGAGCTTATATTGTACTAAAATTCTGGAAAAATTCAAGTATTTAATACAAATTTCGGGTTATTTTCAGAAAATATATAAAAATGCCGATTGAAAAGCAAAAATGTACCTTTAATTTTATTCATTACATTTTTAGGCTTTACTCATATTTTTTAAAAACTCGTCATTTGTTTTACTCTTTTTTAACCGGTCAATTAGCAGCTGCATTGCTTCCACTGAATCAAGATCACTCAAAGCTTTCCTCATAAGCCATACTTTTTTCAGTTCGTCATCTCCGACCAAAAGCTCTTCTTTCCGGGTATTTGATCTTTTTATATCTATTGCAGGGTATATCCGGCGCTGGAAAAGGTTCCTGTCCAGCTGAATTTCCATATTACCGGTTCCTTTAAATTCCTCAAAAATAACTTCATCCATACGGCTTCCGGTATCAATAAGAGCTGTCGCAATAATAGTAAGACTGCCGCCTTCCTCCACATTACGCGCTGACCCAAAAAAGCGTTTGGGTTTATGCAAAGCATTTGCATCCACACCACCGGAAAGAATTTTCCCTGAATGCGGAACCACCGTATTATAAGCACGCGCTAAGCGCGTTATTGAATCCAGCAGTATTACAACATCATATTTGTGTTCAACAAGCCTCTTGGCTTTTTTTAGGACCATCTCCGCGACCTGGGTATGCCTTTGAGCCTGTTCATCGAATGTCGAAGCTACAACTTCAGCTTTTACAGAACGCTGCATATCCGTAACTTCTTCAGGCCTTTCATCTATAAGCAAAATTATAAGTTTAACTTCAGGATAATTAGTTGTAATACTATTGGCAAATTTCTGTAAAAAAACCGTTTTCCCGCTGTATGGAGGAGCAACTATAAGGCCTCTTTGCCCTTTTCCAACAGGCGTTAATAAATCCATCACCCGCATGGAAATATCGTTCGAATCGGTTTCTAAACTAAACCTTTCATCAGGATATAGCGGCGTTAAATTTTCAAAAAGTATATTGTTTTTAGCCACTTCCGGGTTTTCAAAATTAACGGCCTCTACTTTTAGCAAGGCAAAATACCTTTCTCCTTCTTTGGGCGGACGTATTTGCCCGCTCACAGTATCGCCTGTTTTAAGGTTAAACCTTCGGATCTGAGACGGTGACACATAAATATCATCAGGGCAAGGCAGATAATTATAATCGTGACTCCTTAAAAAGCCAAATCCGTCATCCAGGACTTCAAGCACACCTTCACCATAGGCTAATCCGTTTTTTTCAATTTTTGCCTGCAAAATTTTAAAAATCAAGTCATGCTTTTTTACTCCGCTTATACCGTTGATTTTTAATTTTTTTGCCAGTTCCGCTAATTCGGAAATTCTCATGTTTTTCAATTGCACTATGTCTAACTCTTTTTCTTTTCTTTTATTCTTTTCCATGTCAGTTCTGCTCCTTTTCTCAAATTACTTAAGTTTTTTGTGTTATCTATAATATAATCGGCATATTCAGCCTTTTCGGAAAGAGGCATTTGGTTCATTATAATTTCTTTCGCCTCTATCTCAGAAATACCACGACTTACAGCCCGTTTTATCTGTAACTCTTCAGCCGCTGAAACCAGAACGACAATATCTACATAATCGTTCAGCCCTGATTCAATTAAAAGCGGCGCGTCAATTACAACAACTCCGGTTTTAACCAATTCCACTTCATGTTTTATCCGGGATATTATCTCCGGATGCATTATCCGGCAAAGTTCAGTTAAACTGTTTTTATCAGAAAACACTTCTCTTGCAAGTTTTTTCCGGTCAATTTGCCCGTTTGATAAAATATTTTTTCCAAAAAAAGTTATTATTTCCCGTTTAACTCGTTGATTCTCTTTTAATATTGTATGCGCAATTTTATCGGCATCTATCTTAACCGCGCCTTTGGCGGCAAAAATATCTGCAACCATGGTTTTGCCGGAAGCTACGCCACCGGTTACCCCTATAACAACTGTTTTTTTTTCATCCATACCCTTATTTTTCGGCATTTGTGGCATATTATATACAATTTTTTTTATTTTAGTTCGTAATCTTTCATATCCAGCCAATTATCGCCTGTTTCAATGTCTACTTTAAGCGGAACTTTTAAATCAACAACTGTTTCCATAATATTCTTTATTTTCTTAGCGGTTTCATTTAATTTTTTTTTCGGGACTTTAAAAACCAGTTCATCATGTACCTGGATAATCATTTTCACATCAGTATCTTTAAAAGCATTATAGCACGCAATCATAGCAAGCTTTATAAGATCCGCAGCTGATCCTTGAACAGGCGTATTTACCGCGGCTCTTTCAGAAAAACCTCTGACATGTTTATCGCTACTTGTAAACCCTGGAATATACCTTCTCCTTTTCAGGAAAGTAGTTACAAAACCTTTGTCATTTGCCTGGGAAATCGTATTATCAATAAACTTTTTCACACCGTTATAACGTTCAAAATACGCGTCAATAAATTTCTGCGCTTCAGCCAAACTTATATTCATATCTTGCGCAAGTCCGAATGAACTCATCCCGTATATTATTCCAAAATTAACGGTTTTTGCCGTACTTCTCATATCATAGGTTATATCTTTCAGGTCGCGGTCAAAAATAAGCGCGGCTGTAAATCTATGAACATCTTCGCCTTTCCGAAACGCATCTATCAAATTGGCATCCTCTGATAAATGTGCCAGTATCCTCAATTCTATCTGGGAATAATCTGCAGAAAGGAGCACTGCACTGTCTTCGCCTGCAATAAAAGCGCGCCGTATTTCTTTGCCTAATTTAGTTTTTATCGGAATATTCTGCAAATTAGGTTCACTGGACGATAACCGTCCGGTTGTTGTTACTGTTTGGTTAAACCGGGCGTATATTTTCGCGTCTTTGGCCAATCCAACAAAAGAATCATAATATGCTGTCTTAAGCTTGTTCAATTCCCTGTATTCAAGCAGTTTCTTTGGGAGTTCATGCATCCCGGCAAGTTTATTTAGAACCGACTCATCAGTCGAAATCCCGGTTTTAGTCTTTTTTATCGCGGGAAGTTTCAGTTTTTCATATAAAATATTCTGTAATTGTTTAGGCGAATTAATGTTAAATTCTTCTCCGGCAAGAGTATAAATATCTTTTGAAACATGGTCAAGCTGCCGCCCCATTGCTTTTGATTGTTTCTTTAAATAATCAACGTCCACATTAACGCCTTCTTTTTCCATGGCGGAAAGAACTTCAATCAAAGGCATTTCAACATCAGAAAAAAGCAAATCCAAATGTTTCTTTTTAAGCATGGGAAGTAAAACCCCATACAAACGCATAATTGTATCGCTTTCTCCGCAAACACTTTTAGCTTCCTCTTCACCGGATAAAAGATCCATATTCGCTTGACCGCTTTTATCCCATTTTAAACCGTCTCCCGGTTCCGCAATCTTATACCCCAAATATCTCATTGTCATCCCGCTTAAATCATATTTTGCTCTTGCCGGGTCTATTAAATATTCAGCTATAACCGCGTCAAATTCAATCCCCTTCAAATTTATCTCATTTTTTCTGAAAATAGCAATATTCTCTTTCGCCCGAAAACTTATCTTATGAACATTTTCGTCCTCAAAAATATTTTTCAAAAATTCATACACTTCTTTGTTTTTATTTTTCATCTCATACATCGTAAAAAAATAAGATTTACCTTTTTCCACACATATAGCAATGCTTTTTAACTGTTCCCCCTTTGAATCGCTTCTCACTGAAAAAGAAAAAATCCCGTGTTTTTTTATCTCACTTTTCAAATGTTTTAGATGACCTATACCGTCTGCAATAACCGTTCCCTCGGAAGACGGTTTTTGAGGCATAATTTCTTTCAAAAGTTTTTCAAACTCAAACTCCTGATACAATTTTATCAGCTTTTCTATATCAGGTTCATTTAACATGAATATTGACATATCTGTTTTTATCGGTACTTTTTTATCCAATTCTATCAATTCCCGGCTAAGCTCTGCCATTTTTTTGCCTTCCAAAAGCCGTTTACGCACAGATTCAGACGATAAATTGTCAATGTTATTATAAATAGCCTCGAGACTACCATATTCACTCACAAGTTTGCTCGCAGTCAACCGGCCAATGCCTTTTACTCCTGGAATATTATCGCTGGCATCGCCCATAAGAGCCATAAGATCAATTATAAGGTCAGGGCCAACTCCATATTTGTCTTTAATTTCCTCCGCGTGATATATTTTGTCTGCCCCCATATTCGGGCTTAATACACGTATACCCTTTTTAACAAGCTGCAACGCATCTTTGTCCCCGGTTACAATTGTAACATCCAGATGACAATCACACGCTTTTTCAGCTAAAGTCGCAATAATATCATCCGCTTCATAGCCGTCCATCTGGCAAACACGAATACCATAAGCTTCAACTACTTCTTTAATCCTGGGCATTTGTGAAATTAAAGCGTCGGGCATGGGTTTACGCGTAATCTTATAATCTTTGTATTTTTTATGCCGCGCCGTAGGCACAGGCGAATCAAAAACTATTGTCATCATTCCTGGTTCGTATTCACGAAAAAGTTTGCGAAGCATATTAATAAAACCATAAATAGCGTTTGTCGGCATACCTTTTGACGTTGTTAATTCACGTATAGCATAATATGCCCGATAACAAAGAGCATGCCCATCTATCAAGTATATGTTTTTTCTATCAGTATTCATCTTTTAAAATTAAAAAATTCGGAATTTGCATAAATAAATAGGAATGATGACACATATTTTTAATACACTTATTATGACAGCCTTGCTTGTGAAATTTTTAAGTATGGATTATCTTTCGGTGAGCTTCTCCAACGCCTTTTATTATAATGTTTTTGTCATCCATGTCAAGCAGAAACACCAATAAATTATCCCGCGATACCTTCTATTTCCTCTTTCATCCTCTTAACAATTTTAAGCACTTCTTCCTTTTCCCTTTCTCCTGTCATTATTCCCTCGTATAACTTCTCTGTATGCCCTTTTAAAATATTTATCCTTCTTAACCTTTTATTTTTTTCCTCATTGAGTCCGGACACAAAGTTATTTATTGAACCCGCTAAATCATGTAATTCATCTTTTTTTCTCAACCTCAACCGTTCTTCATACTTACCATCCCGAACCTTGTTCAAAAAAACTTTCATACTATATATCGGGCCCGCAATTCTATTGGATAAAACAAGCGCTATAAAAACAACTACGGGGCTTAAAAAAAACAGTCTCATCAATAAAACCATATTCACTTTTTTAACAATATCAAAAAGCAGGCCCTGAGGATATACAGCGGCCAATTTTTCACCAAACATCGACCAGGTAGTAAAATACACGGTATAACCTGTAACTAAAGCGGCTATAAACATAAACAATAAAATCAAACAAATATATTTTGTTTGAAACCGTTTAGACACAAGAAGTTTTTTTCTTTTTTGAAATTTTTTCATTGTACACCTTTTTTCCAAAAAACAATATCTCTTCTAATACCTATTTCTGTTTTTACACCATTATTCGCTACAATCGTATCTGTTAATACTGACATCGGCATATATCGCGTATTTTTTTTATTTATACTTGAAAGGAAATCTCCTTCACGTATACCAATTTTGTCAAAACAGCCTCCTGGAATCAGTTTGTTTATAAAAACACCTTTTTCGCAAAGTTTAAGTTCTGCACCAATAATCTTTTTGTACAAAGCAAAAAGATTATCTTTTTGGGATAAAACCGGAAAAACTATACGCTCAATTTCAAATTTAACTTCGCCAAAAGATATGAAAAGCGCCGCAACCGCTTCCGCATCCATGTACGAGGTTTTCTTTCCCCAAACCGAAATTATCCTATCATTAACCCGTAGTTGATTTGAAGCTGCCCTAGTAACGTCTTTTACATAAACATATTCACCATTGCCGGCTAATACAACACCAAAAGTTTCCGCAAGTTGTTCAAGGTTGCCTTGTTCCTTAGCAATTCGCACTGGATTATTTTTTTTAGATATGGCCTCGATTGCCTCCCTACGGACACTATTTTCAAGATAGTTTCGCAGACAATATAACCGCTTTGAAGCTTCCTCGCAAAGAGGGTTTAATTCTAAAATTTTTTCATAAACATAATAAGCTTTCACATAACGATAACTTTTTTCATAATTTTCGGCTTTTTGCAGTAAAAAATCTTCTTCAGTATCATACATGGCGGATTTCATACTGCTTTTCACTATAGTTTTTTCTCCAACAGCGGTTGACAAAATAATTCTATCATTAAATTCGTCAACTATAAGGCCTTTTATTTTAGACCCATTTTTAAAAACAACTATATCAGCACATGAAAATCGTACAAGAAAAGAAAATAACAATAAGAACGGCAACAGAAATACAGCAACTAATTTAAACCTGCCTGAATTAGCAATGTTATCCATACATATCAGTGCTCCCTTTGCTAATAATCCGCGCTAAATTTATTTAGTCGGCTGTTAGATCTAAGTCAAAACTAATCTCTATTTATACACCCTCCATATTAACAAATGTTCTTATTGCAAGCTCAGCTGTTCTTTTTACCCTCGAAATATAAAAATTAAAAGAAGCACAATTACAACAGCCGACACAATATAAAAATCATTAAAATAAAAAAAATCCGATATACTGTCTTTGAACGAATTTGCTTCTATATCACCGTCCAAAGGATTTGGCTGAACTTTTTTTCTAACCGAGGGTTTAACATTCACATTTTTTTTCCCGGTTCTTATTCTGAATTCTATTTCCGAACGTATAGCATCTATTTGATCCTTTTGAAAACGCAAAAGTTCTCCCGCAATTTTATAAGCGGGAATAACTCCTTCTTCAACAAGCATTGATATTTGGTCTTCTTTTAAAGACAAATAATCTGAAAGCTCCTGCGCTGTCATCAATTTTTTTGACATATTAACCCTTTATCTTACCGTCCGTTATCCATGCGTCTACCTTTGTTCTTTCAAACACCCATTCTTTTCCATCACGCGTACCGGGAAGCATACCATCGTTAACCCAATCTTTAATTTTATTAGCGTCCACTTCCAAATATTCCGCAAGTTCTTTTAAATTCATCCAATCCGATTCTTCAGTATTACTAAAAGCTTGCGGACTTATCATATGAATACGTCCATTAACAACAGCGCCTTCCGCCACCGACAACCTCAAAGTTTCAATGTCACCATTCATCCTTGCCGTTGATTCCAAACTTATCATCTCTGTAGCTTTAATATTTCCATTAATGTTTCCGGCCACGGATATAATTTCGCCCGTTATATTTGCTTTAATATCGGCTTTCTCTCCGACCATAAGAGACCCTTTAGTATCTAACGTCCCTTCAAATTTTCCGCTGATTCTGAGGTTTACCGGATCATCAAAGCGAAGCGTACCCTGCATGCTGGCATTCACATCTAAAATCTTTTCCTGTACCCCTTCTGCTACTTCAACTTTTCTTCTCCTCATTACTCCCTCCTTTATTTGGTTAAATCTCCGCTTTCGCCGGGATTTAATTCGCACTTATACCTTATGCTTGTTTTAGTAGGGACAGGGCCCTGTGCCTGTCCGTTACTTATTACGTTTTTCGTGTTGCGTGAAACATGCAACGTGTTACATTTATCATTCCCACTTCACATTTTCCACATTCGGAAGTGAAGATATTTCAAAAACCATGTCTTTCTGATAAGTACGCGCTACTATTAAATCAAAAACAAATTGTTTTTTTCCTTTAATATCTTTACAAACGACGCGTTTAATTCGACCACCGTAAGCTTCAATAACATTTTTAATACATTCCTCTTCTTCTTCAATGTTTGTAGAACAAAGTATAATTTTTAGTTTCTTACCGTGACGTTTTAATGCCATACGTTCTTCTAACCTGGACAAAATAAGAATAGCCAAAGTTACTATCGTAGTAATTCCCGCGGCTTCATATAACGCTGACCCAACGGCTAATCCAATAGCTGAAACCGCCCAGATACTCGCGGCTGTCGTTAACCCTCGGATTGAAGCTCCATATCTGATTATGGCACCAGCTCCAAGGAATCCAATACCTGTCACCACCCCGGCCGCGATTCTCGACGGGTCAGTATCACCTAAATGCCCGTAATCTACAGCAACGATAATTGAAGTCATCATAAAAAGGGTTGATCCCATACAAACCAATATATGCGTTCTCAACCCGGCAGCACACCCATGTAATTCTCTTTCAACTCCAATAAGCCCGCCTAAAAGCGCGGATACTAAAATCCGTATCAGTAACGTCAAACTCGTCATACAATCTCCTAATCTTAAATATAAAATTTTAGACGGTACACTTCATATGCACAACAGTTCTATCCCCCTCTACCAAAAGAAAAGGTTAAAACTAAAAATACTGGCACACCCCACATTATCGAGTCTTAATTATTATTATATAACAAATTACGCATTTTTTTAAGCGTAAGTTTACACTTTTATTAAAAAACGCGATTTCCCCCCAAAGGCAAAAAGACCTTCTCCCAAAACCGCTACCATTGCCGCATTGTCCGCACAATAGTTTATTTGCGGCAAATACAATTCAATCTTTTCTTTTTTAGACCGATTTATCAGCCTTTGCCGTAATAATTTATTATTTACAACACCTCCGCCAACCGCTAAAACTGATGCTTTTTTTATTTTTATAGCCCTAAAGATTTTTTCCTCTATCACATCCACTGCTGCCTGTTGAAAAGAAAAACAAATTTTATTTTTTTCCTGTTCAGTTTTCGAAGAACTACGCCAATAATACATCACAGCTGTTTTAATCCCGCTAAAACTGAAATCTAAATCTGTTTTATCATTCAATAACGCACGCGGGAACGGTATTGCTTTTTGACCAGAAAACCGGGTCGCTCTCTTTTCAACTACCGGACCGCCCGGATATCCCAATTCAAGTATTTTGGCGACTTTATCAAACGCTTCTCCAACCGCGTCATCTTTTGTCCTGCCGATAAGCTCAAAATTATCCAAAGACTCACACCAGTATATGTTTGTATGTCCACCTGATACAACCGATCCCACAAACGGAAAAACACCTTCAACTTCACACTTTTTCCGGTTATTTATAAAACATGACAAAACATGCGCGTATAAATGGTTTACACCTATAAGCGGCACACCCGCGGCAAAACTCACTGCTTTTGCAAATGCCGTGCCCACAAGCAATGACCCTGGCAATCCCGGTTCACGCGTAACCGTTACAAGATCAACTTCTTTTATGGATTTTCCGGCATCTTTTAAAGCTTTTTTAAAAACCGGAAATATATATTCAACATGATACCTTGAAGCAATTTCCGGCACCACACCGCCATAACGCGAATGGAGATGAACACTTGAAGAAATTTCGCTGGAAAGAACTTTTCCGTCTTCTACAACTGCAACCGCAGTTTCATCACAAGAAGTTTCAATTCCTATTGTAACCATTGTTTACCTTTAAATTCCTGACACATTCTATATTTAATGGTCCGGCTTGTTTTTATTCATTAGTCTCGGCAGAAAAACAAATTCAACGCCTTTACTTTTAATTTTAGGCACCATTTTCTGCAGCGCTTTCATAGTTGAAACCCTGTCATGCCCGATTGCCACTGCCGACCCTTTGGCCAGAGCCATTTCCTGGACCTTCTCCAACTGACGTTCAATATAATCCTGATCAGATTTGTTATCAATAAACATATCCCTTTTTATGTACGGCACATTATTTTCCTTCGCCAACTCTTCACATACGGATTCATTTGTGGTATACGAATCCACAAAAAATTTGTTCGCATCTTTTAACTCTTTAATCACGATTGCCATTAAATCTTTATTTTTTGTTGCCCTGGATCCCATATGGTTAGAAAGCCCTTTTGCCGTATAAACGGATTTAAACGCGTTACTTATGCAATTTCTTACCTCCTGATCTTTCATGTCCACAGTAACAGTATCTTTCTCAAGATCTTCATCTTCATTCTCCGGCTGCATTGGTAAATGAACAATTGTTTCGCATCCGTTTTTTTCCGCAAACGCACATATTGCCCGGGCATACGGGGTTTCCGGCAAAACCGCTAAAGTAACTGGTATTTTCAACTCCTTTAAAAAATTTAGATTCCTTTTGCTATACCCGAAATCATCAAGGATTAACGCTATTTTCGGGTTTTTATTTTCCGTAATTTGCTCTTTTTCTACAGATTTTTTAGGAACTGGGGTATGTTTGACTATTTCTTTAGATACTCTTGTTTTCTCTTCTTTGTCATACGCAAGAGCCATCCAGTCCGGTTTTATATTTTTTATTATAACTATCAGAACCGGCTGTTTCCTATACACGATTTCTAATTTTAAAACAGGCGTATCTTTATCAAAATAAAATAAATTCTGTTTAAGTAAAGTTTTTTTAATAGGCTTAAGACAACTTTCAACTTGTTTAGGTATCCGGGCCGCGGGAAGAGATTCGGCAGGACTAAAAACATAACTAATCGTTTCACCGCGTAATGTTGATTTTTTCCACTTAACACTATCTCTGGAAACAATATCAGTATTTTTTATGCCGTATTCATTGAGAAGCGATAATACGCTGCTCTCAACATTTGAAATGGTCTTAGTTGCATCCTTTACATGAAAAAATGAATACCAAAAAAAGAAAACAACAATTCCCAATACGATGAATAGCTTTAAACGTTTAGTCATCTAACCAACCTTGCATTTATTAGCTGTCAGTTTTATATCCTTCAAAAATTCTTATGCCTTTTAATATATTTACGGCTACCTGAATCTGGTTATCGTACTCATCTTCATGTTCAGGTTTCGGTGGAACTTTTTCTTCCAATTTTTCAAAAACTTTTGTTTTAGTAGCTTCTTCTTCCATCGATATTTCTGCCGTTAATTCCATTTTTTCAACATACACATCCGGGTCAATGCCCTTATTTCGCAGATTTTTACCTGCCGGAGTATAGTAAGATGCTGTTGTTAAACGTAAAGCAGACTTATCCTCAAGAGGAATAACAGTTTGTACTGAACCCTTTCCAAATGTAGGCACACCAACGATTAAAGCTCGTTTATTATCTTTTAAAGCGCCCGCAAATATTTCAGACGCGCTCGCTGAACCACTGTCAACAATAAGAACCAGATCCATATCATCAAATTTTGATTCTTTTTTCGCCTTAAACTCCATTCTCTTTTCAGGATTTCTTCCCTCGGTATAAACTATCATTGCATTCGGGGGAAGAAACAAATCCGACACTTCTATCGCGGCGTCCAGCAGTCCCCCCGGATTATTCCGCAGGTCAAGAACAAGATCCTCAGCGCCTTTTTTTCGCAATTCAACAATATTCTTTACCAGATCTTTTGTTGTTTTTTCCTGAAATTCCACGATCTTTATGTATCCGATAGTACCGTCAAAAATCCTGTTTTCTTTTATGCTTTGAAGTTTAATAACAGCACGCGTCAGCAAAAACTCCAATATCTTGTTTTCACCTTCACGTATTATTGTCAATTTGATTTTGGTTCCGGGATTACCGCGCATTTTTTTTATGGCTTCATCAAACGGCATATCCCTTGTTATTTCATCGCCTATCTTAACAATCTTGTCTCCCGGTTCTATTCCGGCTTTATAAGCGGGCGTATCTTCCATCGGGGAAATAACCGTCAAAACACCATCCCTCATCCCCACGCTTACACCCAACCCGCCAAATTCTCCTTTTGTCTCTTCCGTGATTTCCTTAAAACTTTCAGGATCCAAAAACTGGTTATACCCGCCAAGATTTGTCATCATACCTTTAATGGCTCCATACACCAGATCTTTTACACTTACCGGTTCAACATAATCGGCGCTAATTAATGTTATTGAATCCGCAAAGAGCTGGATCTGTTTAAAAAGCTCTTTAGAATTATCTATGATATTTACATCTACCGCATAACTAAAAAAACATGTTAACAATAAAAACACAAGGATCACGCCTGCAACAACTCTCTTTTTCATAGTTCTCCCCCTCAAAATTATGATGCCTTGCGTTTTTTGCGACCGTTTAAAATAAACTCCTGTAAAACTTTTTAAACCCGATTTAAGGCAACAACGCTTTTCGAAGCATTTCTCCCGCAACTTTAGGGTTTGCTTTACCTTTACTCGCTTTCATTACCTGCCCAACCAAAAAACTTAACGCGTTTGTTTTTCCGTTCTTATAATCCGTAACCGATTTTATATTGTTTTCAATCACTTCGGAAACAATGCGGCTTAACTCATCTTTATCCGAAACCTGTTTAAGCCCTTTTTTATCTATAATATCATCCGGCTTATCTCCTGTTTCAATACACACCGCAAGAACCTCTTTTGCGGATAACCCGCTGATTGTCCCGTTCTCAACCATTAGAATTATTTTTGACAAATCAGAGGAATCCAAATTCAATCTTTTAATATCCGTATTCTTTTCTTTCAGATGTTTCAGGACCTCGCCTTTTATCCAATTTGCGGCAATTTGAGGGTTTTTCATATTTTTTACAACTTTTTCAAAAAAATCAGCGGTATCTTTTTGTGAAATAATCACTTCAACATCTTTAGCATTAAGTTTATACTCTACTGAAAACCTTTTTAGTTTTTCCGCGGGTAGTTCCGGCATGGTCTTTCTTATATCTTCAATATCATCCTTTTTACTTCAAAAGGCACAAGATCAGGATCCGGAAAATACCTGTAATCATGCGCCTCCTCTTTAGATCTCATGGAAATCGTTACATTTTTATCTGCATCCCATAACCGGGTTTCCTGCGGTATATTGCCGCCGTCTTCAAGAATTTCTTCCTGCCTGACTTCTTCAAAAGAAAGCGCGTCCCGAACAGCTTTGAATGAATTAAGATTTTTTATCTCTACTTTGCTGCCTAATTTTGCCATACCCTTTTTTCTTATGGAAATATTCGCGTCACACCGAAGGCTTCCTTCTTCCATATTGCAATCTGAAATCTCTAAATATTCGATAATCTGCTTAAGCACGGTAAGATACTTATAAGCCTCATCCGGGGTTCTAATATCCGGTTCAGAAACAATTTCCAAAAGAGGCGTGCCTGTCCGGTTAAGATCCACATAACTAAAAGGCAACCGGTCGTCATGAATAAGTTTTCCGGCATCTTCTTCCAAATGAGCGCGGGTAACACCGATAGTCCTGAGCTTTCCGTCTTTTTCCACATCAATCACAATTTTCCCATTATACGCCAAAGGCATATCATACTGGCTAATCTGATAATTTTTTGGCAAATCCGGATAATAATAATTTTTCCGGTCAAACTTCACTATACTCTGAATATCACAATCAAGAGCAATAGCCAGTTTTATAGCATATTCAAAAGCCTTTTTATTAAAAACCGGAAGAACCCCAGGCAGTCCAAGACAAACCGGACAAACCTGCGTATTCGGCACTGCGCCAAACTTTGTACTGCACCCGCAAAAAGCTTTTGTTTTTGTGGCAAGCTGAACATGCACTTCCAGCCCTATCACTGTTTCATATTTATTGCTCATACTACCCTTTTTTATTTCAACTAGCTAAACCAATTCTAATTAACTTTTGCCCTTATCTTGTGATGCGGCGTATTCTGTTCAAAGGCATGGGCGCTTTTAATCAAAACTTCTTCTTTAAACGGTTCTGCCATAAGCTGAAGCCCTACAGGCAGATTCCCTTTATCAAAACCGCATGGAACGGATATTGCTGGAAGCCCAGCAAGATTAGCGGGAATAGTAAAAACATCTGAAAGATACATTTCCAACGGATCTTCTATGTGCTCTCCGATTTTAAAAGCAGTTGTTGGAGTAGTCGGCGTTAATATACAATCACACACTTTAAACGCTTCTTTAAAATCGTTTGAAATTTTCGTCCGTACTTTTTGAGCTTTCAAATAAAAAGCTTCATAATATCCGCTGCTTAACGCATACGTACCTAATAGAATACGGCGTTTCGCTTCTGTTCCAAACCCCTGGTTTCTGCTTCCAATATACATTTCTATCAAATCATTGGCTTTGCGATCCCTATGCCCGTAATGAACCCCATCATAACGTGCAAGGTTAGAACTG
>JBDRLO010000076.1:0-62042 GCA_043812935.1 Candidatus Omnitrophota bacterium | reverse complement strand
ACTATTTCGTCGTTTCTTCGAACCGGCATTGCATGTGTACTATAATTTTGCATCATTTTTTGTACAATATGAAGCTTTTCATTTACTTTCACAGGCGGAATATCTTTACGCATAATATAATCCGCTGTTACGTTTTTTCCTTTTTCATGTATCGCACGGATTATCTCTTTTCGCGTAACAATACCTTTCAAACGACCGGCTTCAAGAACAGGATAATCTTCCTGATGGGTATGAAAAACCAGTTCTAAAATCTTTGCAAGTGATGTACGGCAATTAACATAAACATACTTTTCCGGCAATACATCTTTTACTCTATAATTCTTTATTGTTTCCGTAACCGATACATGCAATCCTTCACTTGTAGCTGCCATATAAACAAAAACCGCAATAAGTAAAAGGAAGATATTACCGTATACTATCCCGAAATACGCAAAAATCAGTGCAAATATATGCCCAAGTTTAACCGCTATGCGCGTAGCTTTTCTACGATCCATACTGTAAGATAAAACAGCGCGTAAAATACGTCCCCCGTCCATGGGAAACGCCGGTATCATATTAAAAACAGCAAGAACAAGATTTATCCAGTATATATGGGCGATAACATTAAACTGCCCAGCATACTTGGCCTGGCCTGTAAGAACCTTAAGCGGATACAGCAATGTTTCTTCGCCTAACAGGATATATAACGGATAATAAAAAACAACAACTATCAGAATATTCGATAACGGACCGGCAAGGGATATCAAAAGTTCCTGATAAGGTTTAGCGGGAATTTCCGGCATAGAAGCTACTCCGCCAATAGGCAAAAGCGTTATGCGTTTTACTTTTATCCCAAATTTTGCCGCGACCACACTATGACACAGCTCATGCACAGTCACAAAAAAGAATATACCGACTATTAAAACAAGACCTTTAATTCCAAAAAACAAAAAGAAAAAACCAAGCAGCAGAAAAAAAGTAATATGTATGTCTATATCTATACCCAAAACTTTAGTTAAGCGAAAAGTCCCCTTCATAACATATTTAATTCTTTCTTTATTTTATTTCTTTCGCTCTCGCCAAGTTTGCCTACCATTGATAAATTAGCTAAAGAAGTTTTAAAAATATTCTTACAAACTTTTTCTATATCATCTATTGTTACTGCGTCGATGTTTTTCAATACGTCTTTTACTTCGGGAATACGATTGTGCACCATAATTCTATCCCCAAGCCACAACATCCTTGATGAAGTCGCTTCCATAGCAAGTAAAAACTGTCCTTTCGTATATTTTTTCGCACGGACAAGTTCTTCCTCCGTAACCCCCAGATCTCTCATCTTTTTTATTTCATCCAATATGGCAATAACCGAACGAACCGCGTTTTTGCTGTCTACTCCGGCATGTATATGTATCTCCCCTTTATCACTGTGCCGTTTATATGAAGAAGAGATATCATAACAAAGCCCGTATTTTTCACGTAATTCTTCAAAAAGACGCGAAGACATATTCCCGCCGAAAATTATGTTCATAAGTTTTATCGCAAACTTTTCTCTTTCACTACGATCTTCAGCATGAAACCCCATTGCGATATGCGTTTGTTTTATATTTTCTCGACACACTTTAAAATTCGCTTTATTCTGACTGACTTTTGGAGATGTAAAAGAAAAAACCTTTTTCTTTTTTGTCTTTTCAAATCTTTCTGCCGTATAGTTAAAAAACTTCTTTATATTAACATTGCCGGCCGCAATAACCGCAATATTCGCGGGATGATAATAAGTTTCTTTAAACTTTTTAAGCTCATCCATGGACAAATTGTTAACAGTTTCACTAGTTCCCGTGAGAGGCCTTCCCAACGCGTTATTCGGCCACATTATTTCGTTTAGGATATCTAATACATGCTCTGACGGCTGATCCCTATACATTTTTATTTCTTCACAAACAACATACTTTTCTTTCAAAAGATCTTCCTGATCAAATTTTGCATTTAAAACCATATCCGATAAAATATCTACTCCCAGTTCCATATATTCACTGGGTACTTTCACCATATAACAAGTTACTTCATCTGATGTAAAACCGTTAAAAGCCCCGCCCACACCCTCGACAGCTTCTTTAAGCTGTTTGGCAGTCCTTGCATAAGTACCTTTAAAAAGCATATGTTCCACAAGATGACTTATACCGCTTTGTTTTTTTGATTCATAACGCCCGCCCACACCGATCCATATACTTAAAGATACTGAACTCATATGCGGCATTGACGATGCTAATATCCTTAATCCATTTTTTGTTTTATAGTTTTCATACATAGTTTTTTCCTTAAAAGTTCTCACGTTTCACGCAGCACGTGCATTAACTTAATGAACAAACCAACCGGCTAACCGGCGTACCGGCTATCCAAATACCCCTGCAATATAATCTGAGCCGCAAGTTTATCAATAACTTTTTTTCTTTTTTTTCGAGAAACATCAGCTCCGATCAAAACATCTTCCATTTCTTTAGTACTTAACCGTTCGTCCCACAAATGAACGGGTAAACCTGTTTTTTCCTGAAGTTTTCGCGCAAAATTTCTACTATCCTCCGCCCGTGGGCCTTCTCGCCCATCCATATTTATAGGCAACCCGACAACAATTTCCCGCGCATCGAATTCATCCAGGATTTGAACAATAGCAATAATAGCCTGGCTATCTTTTTTTCTCTGAACAACCTCTTTACTCTGCGCAATAGTGCATGTTTCATCACTCAGAGCAACACCAATATTCTTGGTTCCAATATCCAATCCCACTATCCGCATATAATCTTCTTCTGCTTGTACCTTGTTTTATTTTTTTCTTAAAAGCTTTTTTTAACGGACAGGCACAGGGGCCTGTCCCTACGCATTTTATTCTGATCTCTTTCAATTACGGACAGGCACGGGGGCCTGTCCCTACATATTTATCTTCAACAGGGGCCTGTCTCTATACCGGCTAACCAAAACCGCACAGCGGCTACATTGAAGAACTGCTTAAACAGAATGCACAGCTTTAGCAATATTACTCGCAAAAATTTCAATTTCGTTAACCATCGCATTCTTACTTTGAAGATTTTTCTCAATTTTTTTAATTATCGCGCTTCCAACGATTACACCATCCGCAACAGCAGCAATATCTTTTGCTTGCCCGGCATCTGAAACACCAAACCCTACACATAAAGGCTTTTTTGTTACTCTTTTAAGGTTTTTTATATTCGTTTTTAAATTACCTGAAAGGTTATCCCGCATACCGGTAACTCCTGTTACAGACACATAGTAAATAAACCCTTTTGAAAAATTCGCAATTTTTTTGAATCTCTCTATCGGCGTGGTAGGCGCCGTAAGCATTATAACGTTAAACTCGTATTTATCCGCTATAGTTTTGATCGCAAAAGACTCCTCCATCGGAAGATCCGGAACAATAATACCATCCGCACCCGAAACTTTAGCATCACGAACAAACTTCTCTATCCCATAATTAAAAACAATATTGTAGTACGTCATAAAAACCAGCGGGATTTGAATACAAGACCTTAATTCTTTAACCATGTTAAAAACTTTTTTCACAGAACAGCCTGCATTAAGAGCACGTTCAACAGCTTTTTGTATTGTAGGACCATCTGCCAACGGGTCAGAAAATGGTATGCCAAGCTCAATAATATCTGCTCCGGATTCAGCTAAAATAAGCGAAAGTTTTTTGGTAGTATTTATATCAGGATCCCCTGCTGTTATATACGGTATAAATGCAGCTTTGTTTTCAGCCTTCAATTTTTTAAACGTTTCATCTATTCGATTCACTATTCACCATCCACTATTACGGGAGGACACCCCTCGGAGTATACTCGGGATTCCCTTCGGTCTCAAGGCCCTCCCCTACGACCATTCAATTCAACCATAAACCATTCAACCATCCACTATCCACTATTAACCATTAACGATTCCTTAATTATGTCCATATCTTTGTCCCCGCGCCCGGATAAACAAACAACTACTATATCGCTTTTCTTAGTTTGTTTAGCCAATTTGGTAAGATAAAACACGGCATGCGCAGTTTCAAGCGCCGGAATAATACCTTCTGTCTCTGAAAGCAACGTCACTCCTTTAAGAGCTTCTTTATCATTTATAGAAACATATTCCGCTCGGTGCGTTTCTTTATAATATGCATGTTCTGGCCCTACTCCAGGATAATCCAATCCGGCTGAAACTGAATGAGCAAGTTTAATCTGACCATCATCGTTTTCCAGCACAAAACTTTTACTTCCGTGAAGCACCCCCACTCTGCCTCTCATTAAGGCCGCAGCATGACGCCCGCTTTTCAGACCAAACCCGGCGGCTTCCACCCCAATAAACTTTATTTTAGTATCCCAATAAAACGGATAAAAAAGCCCCATTGAATTGCTTCCTCCACCGACACAGGCAACAAGATGCGTAGGCAGTTTACCTTCCTCCCGCATTATCTGCCGGCGAACTTCATTCCCAATCACAGCCTGGAAATCTCTGACCATCATTGGATAAGGATGCGGCCCGGCAACAGAACCAATAACATAATGAGTATCACGAACATTCGTAACCCAATCTCTTATTGCTTCATTCATCGCGTCTTTTAAAGTACATGAACCGCTGTTTACCGGAATAACCCTGCTTCCCAACAATTTCATACGCGAAACATTTAAACTCTGCCTTTCAATGTCTTCCGTCCCCATATAAATATCACATTTAAGTCCAAAAAGCGCCGCAACGGTTGCAGTAGCAACTCCATGCTGACCTGCTCCGGTCTCGGCAATTAACCTTTTTTTCCGCATTCTCAATGCGAGAAGAGCCTGCCCGATTGTATTATTTATTTTATGAGCCCCTGTATGCAGTAAATCTTCACGTTTAAGGTATATCTTAGGTCCGGCAAGCTTTTTCGTAAGCCTCTCAGCAAAATATAATAAAGTAGGCCTGCCCGCGTATTTACTTAAATAATCGGCTAACTCTTTTTTGAAAGAATTATTCTTTGAAATCTTTTCATATGCTTCGGTCAATTCCTTTATTGCCGGCATAAGCGTTTCAGGGATATATGTTCCACCAAAATTCCCGAAATACCCTTTTTTGTCTGGTACTTTACGCGTTTTTCGCATTATAAATAAACTCCTTTAGAAGATTTTTGTCTTTTTTCCCGACAATCGTTTCTACCCCGCTTGAAACATCCACACCATAAGGTAAAATATTTTTTACAACATATGAAACATTTCCAGGGTTCAGCCCCCCTGCAATAAAAAACGGGGTTTTTATTCGAACTTTCTCTTTTTTTAAAACTTCCGTATCAAATTCCGTTCCTGTACCACCGGCAATTTCAGGATGAAAAGTATCGAAAACAAAATAATCGGCACTCTCATAATCTCTAATACCATAATTTCCGTTAGGCAAAATCTCTTGCCCGACTTTAAAAGACTTAATTACCGTAACCAATGTACCATATTCTTTACATAAAACCTTTTTTAATCGCGCGCAATAATCAGGAGTTTCCGCTCCATGAAGCTGAACACAATTTAATCCGCAATAATTAATTATATCCGCCACTTCTTCCAGACCTTCATCCTTAAAGAGCCCTACACAAATTAGATTCGGATTTATTTTTTTAAATCCGCTGGACAGAATAGCTTTAACAATATTTTTATTCACAAAACGCGGAGTATTTTTAACAAATATAAAACCAAGAAAATCCGCACCGCATGTAACAGCTTCCAAAGCATCTTCCTGATTAGTTATCCCGCAAATCTTTACTTTAACCAATTTACAACACTCCCGATTATTCTATTCGCCCTTCTTCATTTAAACTAACCGGCAAACCGGCGTACCGGTTAACCGGCTAACCAACACTTATTCCCTCATTAATTCACGTACCTTTTCGCCTATATTTTCAGCACGCATGAAAGTTTCACCTATCAAAACTGCGTTTACACCCAAACTTTTTAAAAACATTATTTCCTCATAGCTGGAAATACCGCTTTCCGAAACTATCACTTTTGTATCAGGAATAAGCCGGACTAACCGCTGGGTAACGGAAATATCAACGTTAAACGTTCTTAAATCCCGGTTATTTATCCCGACTATGGGAGCATTAACGGCTAAAGCCTTATTGACTTCTTCTTCGTTATGAACCTCAACCAAAGCTTCCATACCCAAACTTTTGGTCAGGTCCAGATACCGTTTAAGTTCTTCCTGTGTCAGTATATGCGCTATAAGCAAAATTGCATCAGCACCCGAAACAGCTGATTCATATATTTGATATTCATCAATTATAAAATCTTTTCTTAAAACCGGAACTGTCACTCTTTCCTTTATCATTTTAAGGTACTCTAATTTCCCGTCAAAAAATCTTTCATCAGTTAAAACACTTATAACTCCGGCACCTGCCGCCTGATATGCAAGCGCAATTTTTACAGGATCAAAATTAGGCCGGATAATACCTTTTGACGGTGAACTTTTTTTAACCTCAGCTATAAGGTTAATATACCCTTTCCGTGAAATATTTTTCTTAAACATACTTCGGATATATAAAGACTCGGCCTTTTTTTTCAAGTCATTCAGAGAAACTTTTTTTTCAGCCTTATCAATTTCCCGTCTTTTTTCTTCTATAATTTTTGACAACATCATATTTATCCCTAATCAAACTTAGTCTTTTTTGTTTGTTATTTTTATTAACGCATTCAGTTTTTCTAATGCCGCGCCTGTATCTAGCGCCTGCTCCGACATTTTTACCCCTTCTTTAAAACTTCTTACCTTTCCTGCCGCCATAAGAGCCACACTGGAATTCATTAAAACAACATCCCTTTGAGGCCCGGGTTTGCCGTTTAAAATCTTTCTTACTATCCCGGCATTCATTTTCACCGATCCGCCCTTTATACTTTTCATAGATGCTGTCTTTAATCCAAAATCCGTCGGACTGATAAAATAAGACCTTATTTTACCGCCGCAAAGTTCGCTGACTTTAGTTTTTGCGGTAATTGTAACTTCATCCAGCGAATCCATACCATGAACCACATAAGCCCTTTTAGCTCCAAGTTTTTTAAGCACCTTGGCAAGTGTTTCCGTTAAATCTTTATCATATACCCCTAAAACCTGACATTTGGCCAACGCAGGATTAGAAAGAGGCCCTAAAACATTGAATATAGTCCTTATTCCTATTTCTTTGCGCGGTAATGCCGCATATTTCATTGCCTTATGAAAAAGCGGCGCATACAAAAAACCTATGTTAATGGATTCAATGCATTTTTTTACCGTTTTCAAGGACACATTTAAATTCACCCCTAATTCTTCCAAAACATCCGCGCTCCCGCATTTACTGGAGGCAGATCTATTCCCATGTTTGGCAACTTTAACATTGCAAGCTGCTAAAACAAACGCGGAAACTGTTGAAATATTAAAAACATTTGTACCGGATCCACCCGTTCCACAGGTATCTACAACACAATCGGACTTAAAAGCAGTTTTTATTTTAACCGCTTTTTTTATCATTACCTTTGCTGCACCTGTTATCTCATCAACAGTTTCCCCTTTCATTCTAAGAGCGGTAATAAACGCGCCTATTTGCGCGAACGTACTTTTTCCAGTCATAATCCCGTCAAAAACCGAATAAACCTCTTTTTCCGTAAGATTATTTAAAGAAACCACTTTTTTTATCGCTAATTTTATGTCCATTGATTTCCTTATGCTAAATTTTAATAAAATTCATGAGAATGTTCATTCCATGAACAGTTAAAACCGATTCAGGATGAAATTGAACCCCCCAAATAGGTTTATCTTTATGTTTTATTGCCATAATTTCTTTTTCTTTTGTCCAGGCTGACACTTCTAACGGATCTTTTAAACTTTTAGGGTCTACCACCAACGAATGATACCTCGTTGCTGTAAACGGCGACGGAATCCCTTTAAAAATATTCTTACCTCCATGATAAACTCTACTGACTTTTCCATGCATAATATTCCTGCTTCTAATAATTTTGGCGCCGTAAACTTCCGCAATACTTTGATGCCCGAGACAAACCCCAAGTATCGGCACTTTACCCGCAAACTCGAGAATTACCTCTTTTGATATTCCCGCGCCTGACGGCCGTCCAGGCCCCGGAGAAATTATTATCTTATCAGGATCCAGTTTTTCAATCTCTTTAAGCGTTATTTTATCATTACGAAATACTACTACTTTTTCTCCAAGTTCGCCTATATACTGAACAAGGTTATATGTAAACGAATCATAATTATCAACAACAAAAATCATTCCAGCCCCTTCTCCGCAAATTCAACAGCTTTGATCATTGCCCTAGCTTTATTCAGAGTTTCCTCATACTCTTTTTAGGATTTGAATCCAGCACAATTCCCGCACCCGCCTGTATAAAAACTGTGCTGCCTTTCATAACTATCGTCCGTATGGTTATACACATATCCGCATTTCCTGAAAAACTTATATATCCCACACACCCTGCATAAGGACCCCGGCGTACGTTTTCCAGATTATCAATAAGCTGCATAGCCCTAACCTTAGGAGCTCCGGTCACGGTCCCGGCTGGAAACACGGCTTTAATTAAATCATAGATATCTTTGTTTTTCCGCAAACGCCCTTCAACATCGCTAACTATATGCATTACATGCGAATACCGTTCAATACACATTAGCTCTTTCACTTTAACACTCGAATATTCACATACCCTTCCGATATCATTGCGTCCCAAATCAACCAGCATTATATGTTCAGCTTTTTCTTTGGGATCAGCCAATAGCTCTTTTTCCAACTTCACATCTTCGTTTTCGTCTTTACCGCGAGGTCTGGTTCCGGCAATCGGACGCACTTCAACAACACTATTTTCACATCTGACAAGAATCTCAGGAGAAGACCCTATTATTCTATAATTCCCAAGTTTTAAATAATACATATAAGGTGAAGGATTTATGGATCTCAGCGCTCTGTATATTGAAAAGGGGTCTACCTTTGTTTCTCTCTCAATCCGCTGCGAAAGAACAAGCTGAATAACTTCACCTGCTCGAATATATGATTTTGCCTTTTTTACTATTGCACAAAACTTTTCTTTTGAAAAATTTGACTTTAAACGGCATTTGCTTGCCTGTTTTTTTGTCCCCGTAATTTTAATTTTGGAGTTCTTAAGCCTGCTTACTATCTTATCAATCTTCTTACACGCGTTATTATAAGCTTTTTCAGGATCACCTTTTACCACGGCATTTGAAACAACCTTAATTCGATGTTCCACATGATCAAAAATAAGAATAGTATCCGTAAGAACAAACTGCATATCCGGCATATCAAAGTCTGAAGGGTTCTTATCAGGAATGTTTTCAATATGCCTAACCATATCATACCCCATGTAGCCGACTAATCCGCCGCAAAAACGCGGGAGCCCGTCCAACTGCACAAAACGAAACTCTTCCATTAGCTTTTTTATCTCATCTATCGGATTTGTTTTAGTCTTATAGGTTTTCTTTTTTACGCCTTCTGTAATACTAATAGTATTTCCTCTGCTTGCAAGGACTAAAGACGGAGTGCTTCCCAAAAAAGAAAACCTTGCCATATGTTCTCCGCCTTCTACGGATTCAAGCAGATACGAAAAATCGCCTTCATCAACTGCTAAAAAAACAGAAAGCGGTGTACCAAAATCGTCCAGCATTTCACTGTAGACAGGTATCACATTTCCCTTTTTTGCAAGTTTTACAAACTCTTTTTTACTCGGATAATACATAAATTCTCCACTACGTTTCAATCAACCATACCGGCTTCCTGCAAAAGACGTTTGGTTCAGATGTCAGGCGAGTTCCGCAGGACGCCTCTGGCGGCCGAGGCCCTGTTTAAGCCGAACATACGAACCAAACAGTTTTACTCAACCAAATTAGGGAACAGACATGCATCCCAACGGGTACAGGCCTGTTTCCTACAAACTGGCTAACCGGCTAACAGGTTAACCGGCCAACTATTTATACACTTCTTTCGGATCAAATACACGTTGTTCATTAATAACAACCTTGCCGCTATCATCTATTTCCCTAAAATAACAACTAAAATATCCTTCATGGCATGCCGCACGAGTTTGTTCTACTTTAAAAAGAACGGAATTTTCCGCGCAATCTATGTACATTTTTTTTACAAACTGTACGCATCCAGAACTTTCGCCTTTTATCATTATTCGGCCTTTTGACCGCCGAAACACATAAATCTTTTTTTCTTTAATAGTTTTCTCCAAAGCCTCTTTATTCATATAACAAAGAGTTAAAACGTGTCCTGATTTTTCGTCCTGTATAATCGCGGGGATCAGGCCTTTTTCATCAAAATTTAATTTATCAATAAAATCCATAATAACCTTTCTAGTTACGCTACACGCATACACGTTTCACGTAACAAGTTGCACGCAGCACGTCTCAAGCTAAAAGCATCCCCTTCATCATAATCCGCTCCTATAAAGAAGAGCGAAAACATATTATGTACTGCGTTAATTCTAAACTGTCCGGGCCATAACGGAACAGGCATGCCTGTTCCCGACAAATCGGTTAACTGGATAACCGGCACACTGGCTAATCAGTTACACGTACAGCTATGTTCTTCCGTTTAAGATAATCTTTGACTTCGCCTATTGTAAATTCTTTAAAATGAAAAACTGATGCCGCAAGCGCCGCATCCGCTTTACCTTTTTCAAATGCTTCATAAAAATGTTCCGGGATCCCGCACCCGCCGGATGCAATCACCGGAATATTTACAGCTTCGCTAATAGCCCGGGTCAAATCTATATCGTACCCATGTTTCGTACCGTCAGCATCCATGCTTGTCAGAAGAATTTCACCAGCACCAAGCTCTTCCACCTGCTTCGCCCAACTTACCGCATCAAGCCCTACAGATTCCCGGCCGCCTTTTATATACACTTCCCATGAATCCGCACCCTTTTTTTTAGCATCAATAGCCACAACAATACATTGCCGGCCGAACTTATCGCTTGCTTCTTTAATAAAATCCGGCCGTAAAACAGCTGCTGTGTTTATTGATATCTTGTCACAACCGGCATTCAAAAGTTCCCGGATATCTTCTTTTGAATAAATACCCCCGCCCACAGTAAAAGGCATAAAAACTTTTTTAGCAACTTTCCTTACAACATCCACCATTGTTTTGCGTTTTTCATAACTGGCTGTTATATCTAAAAAAACCAGTTCATCAGCGCCTTCGTCATTATAAATCTTAGCGTTTTCCACAGGATCGCCGGCATCGCGTAAATTAACAAAATTAACTCCTTTTACCACGCGCCCGTCTTTAACATCAAGACACGGAATTATCCGCTTCGCCAACATCAACTGCCTCCTTAAGATTTATTGTGCCCTCATAAAGCGCTCGCCCGATTATTACACCCGAAATACCGTCTTTTTCCAGTTTTTTAAGCATTTTTACATGTTCAATTGTTTTTATGCCGCCGGCGGATATAATTTTAATCTTTGCTTTTTTTAAAATTTTTTCAAGATTATCAATACTCGGCCCGGAAAGCATACCATCCTTTTTAATGTCCGTATATATAATTTCCTGAACGCCTAAATTAACAAAAAAATCTAAAATAACTGAAATATCCAAATCTACTGTTTTTTCCCATCCATGAACACTTGGCCTTAATTCTTTAACATCCATGCTGAAAATTATTTTTTCACCAAAAGTTTTTACACAATCTCTCGCAAAACTCATATCCTCAAAAGCCCGCGACCCTATAATTACACGCCATACGCCTTTATCTAAAACCTGCTGAATATTTTCCTTTGTACGAAATCCGCCTCCGGCTTCAACGGGAACTTTAACTGCCTTAGCTATTTTTTCGATAACTGAAATATTTACCGGATGTCCTTCTTTTGCGCCGTCTAAATCAACAACATGTATAAGTTTTGCCCCCATAGATTCCCATTTACGGGCAGCATCGACAGGATCAATATCATAATTTAACTTACAATCATATTTTCCCTGCTCTAGCCGCACGGTTTTGCCTTCAATTAAATCAATAGCCGGTATTATTCTCATAATCCCCCAAAATTGGTTAAAATTTTTAATCCGTTCTCCTGTGATCTTTCAGGATGAAATTGTACTGCGTAAATATTTTTTTTCCAAATCGCGGAAGTATAAACAATTCCATATTCTGTTTCACCCGACGTAAATTCAGGTTCATTGTTGTCACAATAATACGAATGAACAAAATAAAAATAACTGTTATCTTTTATCCCGTTAAAAACAGGACAATCTGCACCACTAAACTTTACAGTATTCCATCCCATCTGCGGAACTTTTAAACCATTTTCAGGGCTAAAAAGCTTAACCTCGCCGTTAATAAGCCCCAAACATTCGTTATCTCCGAATTCAAAACTGCGGTTAAACAAAAGCTGAAGCCCCAGGCATATACCTAAAAAATCTTTACCTTTTTTTATGTTTCTTAAAAGAGGTTCTATAAACCCATTTTGTCTTAAGCACTGCATCGCTTCTTTAGAAGCTCCCACGCCAGGCAATACAATTTTATCAACGCTGTCTAACTCTTCAGGTTTCGTACACACACAAACCTTCTGTCCTAAATACTGAAAAGCATTATAAACACTTCTTAAATTCCCCGCACCGTAATCTATTATACCAATCATAATGTTATTTTTAGCTCCCTTACACAATACTCTTTACAGTAAAAATATTCTCTACCGTTCAGACCCCTTCACATTACACGTTTCACGTTGCACGTTGCAGGTTACACATTAATGTACCGGACAGGCACGGGGGCCTGTCCCTACCATTTTATTACGAACAGGGGCAAGCCCTGTCCCTACTCTGGCAAACCAGCTAACTGACCAACCGGCCAACCAATTACAGAATTCCCTTACTTGACGGCACTTCATCCGATCTGCGCACGTCAACAGATGTCGCTTTATCAAGAGCTATCCCTAATGCCTTAAACACTGCTTCTAAAAAGTGATGCATATCACCTTCACCATTTATCTCAATATGTAAATTAATGCAAAGTTTTTTAGCAAAACTATCCAGAAAATCTTTAGCATAATGCATTGAATAATTTTCTTCATCCCTGATTTCAGCTGGAACTTTTATTATTTTAAAGCTAAACGCCGGACGGTTTGAAAGATCTATCAAAACTTTAGCACTTGCCATGTCCATGGGAACTTCCGCTGAAGCAGTTCTTATTATGCCGCGGCAATCACCTAAAGCTTTTTTAAACGCTTCACCAAGCGCAAGACCTATGTCCTCGTTAAGATGATGGTTATCAACATGTGTATCACCTTTAGCGCGAAGTTCTATATCAAAATATCCATGATAGGCAAACAAAGTAAGCATATGATCCAAAAACCCGATCGAAGTTGATATTTTGCTTTTTCCCGTACCGTCAATATTTAAAACAGGTATTTCTATCTGCGTTTCTTTAGATTTTCTTTCGTATTTCACCTGTCTGATTTTTTCTTTCCCTTTTCCGGAAAATATCCCCATTATTCCTCCCTTACTGATTAACCGGATAACTGGCTAACCGGACAACCGGTCAACCAACTATTCACATCTTTGCCTAACTGATTGCCAGTGGTTTTCAAGTTTTTCAAGTTCTGCGATTTCTTTCACCCATCCCGCGGAACTATTAAGAGCCTTCCGGGAATACGAAATAATATGGGAACTTTTGATGAAACTTCTCAAATTAAGCCCGGAAGAATATTTTGCGGTTCCTCCAGTAGGCAAAACATGGCTCGGACCGGCAATATAATCTCCTATCGCCACAGGAGAATACTGTCCAAGAAAAACCGCGCCTGCGTTTGTAATATTTTTTAACACTCGTTTAGGCGATTTAACCATAAGCTGGAGATGCTCCGGAGCAATCATGTTTGATATATCCGCGGCTTCTTCCAAATTTTTAACTTTGATAATATAACCCCGCGTATCAGAATCTTTACGCAAAGCGTTAAAAATTCTCCGTGACGGCGTAACAAGTATTGCTAAACCTTTATGATGTTCGGCCTGTGCCATAAGATCTCGTTTCAAATAATCCACATTCGCATACCGGTTGGCTATAATAAGAACTTCACTCGGACCTGCCAGCATATCTATATCACAATACCCAAAAACCTGGCGTTTAGCTTCCGTTACATACTCATTCCCCGGACCGACAATTTTATCCACTTTTGACACGGTTTTGGTGCCGAAAGCAAGCGCCGCAATTGCCTGCGCCCCGCCAATTTTATATATTTCATCCACCTTAAGAAGGTTCGCAACCACTAAAATATATGGATCTATACTTTTATATTTATTTGGAGGAGAAACCATTACTATTTTTTTTACTCCCGCAATTTTAGCAGGAAGAACCGTCATATACACGCTTGACACTAAAGGAACGGTTCCACTCGGGACATACACGCCGACTCTTTCGATAGGCACAAATTTTTCTCCAAGCTCAATGCCGGATTCCTGTTTTATAGACCAGGATTTCGGCATCTGATTCGTATAGAATTTATTTATATTCCTAATTATTTCTTTTAAAGTATTAACTATCTCAGGTTTTATATCCTGATACGCTCCGCTGATTTCAGCTTCAGTAACAAGCAAGTCTTTCCGAGGAATATCAATTTTATCAAATTTTTTTGTATACCTAAGCAGCGCTTTATCGCCATCGACACGCACATCATCAATTATTCTGGATACCTTCTTCTGTAGGCGAGCTCTTCCGATATCATATCTATTAACTAAATTACTAAAAATTTTACTGTTTATTTTTATAGCTCGCATATTAAACCTTTCCTCCTGTTTCCCGCAGAAACTCTGCCGCCGTTTTAAGCGCATTTTGAAGACCTGCCGGATTACTGCCACCCGCCTGAGCAAACACAGGTTTTCCTCCGCCTTTTCCGTCAATATGTTCCGCCGCTTTTTTTATCATCTCCGCCGCATTAACGGTAGGATTAGAAGATGTACCGATTAAAAACGCCTGGTCATTATCAGTTGCTCCGAACAAAACAACAACTATTTTTTCTGTATTTTGATCCGGACTTAATTTTCGTTCAAGATAAGAGATAGTTTTCCTAAGAACCTGCATCCCAATATTCTCAATAATACCTGAAAAAAACTCAATCCTGCCGAACTTAACAGATGTCTTAACAATCAAATCCGCGGTTTTTATTGCATCATTTAAACCATCGGATTCTTTTTCCTTTTGCTTTTTTTTTGCCGCCTTTTCCAGATCTTCCACGGCATTTTTAAAAACAGGTATAATTTTTTCTTCAAAATCACGGACAACATCTTTATCTATTTTGATATTTTCTTCCATTATTTTTAAAGCATACGAATAAAGCGCTATATCAAATTGGCTATTCACAAAAGCATCTTTAAATCCAACTTTACTATGATATGTCCTAAGTTTTTCCTTTATCCAATGTTCTGCGTTTACGTCAGTTAAAGCTTCAATCCGCCGTATGCCGCTTGCAACCGAACTTTCTGAAACAATTTTTATTATGCCTATATCTTTGATGTTATCAACATGCGTACCGCCGCACAGCTCTTTGGATTTATCCCCGATCGTAACAACCCTTACAATATCTCCATATTTTTCTCCAAAAAAAGAAAGAGCTCCTTCATCCCTGGCATCTTTTAACGCTTTTGATTTTTTTGATACAGGAACAGCTTCTTCTATCCAACTGTTGACCATATACTCAATTTTTGTTAATTCCCGTTCTGTCAGCTTTTTCATATGCGTAAAATCAAACCTTAACCTTTTGTCATCCACATATGATCCGGACTGTTTTATGTGTTCTCCTAAAACATTCCGAAGCGCGGCCTGTAGTAAATGTGTCGCGGTATGGTTCTTAGCCGTATTTTGTTTTTTTTCAGAATTAAGCGAAATTTCTATTTTCTCATTTTTTTTAAAACTGCCTTTTACCGCTATAACTCCAAATATTTTCCGGCCATTGGTTTCAAAAGTATTCATGATGTTCATAACCGCACCCGGTTTGGTTATAACACCTGTATCTCCGACCTGTCCACCGGATTCTGAATAAAAATTACCGCTTTGCGGGCTGGTAACGATTTCAGCACATTCACCCTCGCATATTTCATCTGAAATTTTATCTTCTTTCAGGATAAACTCAATCCGCGCTTCAAGCGGAAGTTTGTCAGAATATTCCGGATTCGGTGCTTCCGCAAACTGATCCGGTTTAAAAATAAACTCGCAAGCAATATCACTGCCTTTACGTGATTCTTCCTTCCGACGGCACATTAACTTTTCAAATTCTTCAATATCAAGAGCTATTTTCTCTCTTTCCGCTTCTTCTTTTATTACGTCAAGCGGTAACCCATAAGTGTCAACCAGCTTAAATATGGATTTCCCATCCAATCTGCCTTTTCCTTGTTCAATCATATCCCTGAACATAGGCAAAACTGAATTTAAAGTTTCACTAAACCGTTCTTCCTCTTCTTTGATAATAGCGCTAATATGTTCACGGCTGTCATAAATTTCAGGATATATTTCCTTCATAAGGCTTACAACTTTCGGAACAAGATTATACAAAAACGGGCCCTTCCTCGGACTTCTCAGATAAGACCTTCTGATCAGCTTTCTTACAACATATCCCCGTTTTTCATTAGAAGGAGATACCCCTTCCACTATCGCAAAAACCGCCGCACGGATATGATCCGCTATAAGACATACATTTTCAAAAGAAACAGTATCTCCGTTTTTCTTAAACTCTTTCACAATATCATCAAGCATCGGCTGAAATAAATCTGTTTCAAAATTGGTTTTTACGTTCTGCATTACTGACGCCATGCGTTCTAATCCCATACCTGTATCAATATTTTTATTTGGCAGAGGAATAAGCCCGCCGTCCGGTTTTCTTTCAAACTCAGTAAACACAAGATTCCAAACTTCAACAAACCTTCCGCAATCACAAGCAGGATTACAATCCTCTTTCCCGCATCCGGTATTTTCTCCCCAGTCATAAAAAATTTCAGAACATGGCCCGCAAGGCCCATTCGGGCCCTTAGCCGGCGCATCAGCCGGCCAAAAATTATCTTTCGCGCCAAGCTTTACTATTCTTTTCACGGGAACCTTTACATCGTCGCGCCATATGGAATACGACTCTTCGTCATCTTTATAAACCGACACCCATAATCGATGTTCCGGAATTTTCATTTCTTTTGTCATAAATTCCCATGCCAAAAAAATAGCTTCTTTTTTAAAATAATCTCCAAAAGAAAAATTTCCCAGCATTTCAAAAAACGTATGATGCCGAGGCGTCTTCCCGACATTTTCCAAATCTCCCGTACGTAAGCATTTTTGACAGCTTGCCGCGCGTGTAAAAACTATATTTTTCCCCATAAACTGTTCTTTAAATTGGTTCATCCCCGCGCCGGTAAAAAGCAACGTGGGGTCATCCTTTGGGACAAGTAAATCACTTTCAACTATGGTATGGCCTTTTTGTTTAAAAAATTCTAAAAATCTTTTTCTTATTTCGTATGATTTCATAATATTGATCATTTGTTATGCATTACAATTTTCACGTAACACGTTTCACTTTTCACTCGCTACCGGATAAAACGTATACCCGGGACAGGCATGCCTGTCCCCTACTCTCGGAATTTTTCTTGTATGACCTCTTCCGCAAGTTCCGCGTCAAATCCTTTACTCAAAAGAAACCTGAAAAGTTTAATTTTGCCCTTTTCTTCTAATGAAACTTTTTTTTTAAACCCAAATTTATTCTCTATCAACCTTAGCGCTATTATATGATCATCTAATTGTTCGCTTTTATCCAGGAACGTCTGCTCAATAATATCTTCTGAAACACCTTTACTAACAAGTTCTGCCCGTATAACATTAACGGCACGAGGATTCAACCGAAGCCTGGAATCAACCCATTCCTTGGCAAATTTTACATCATCAATAAATTTTTCCTGTTTAAGAGCGGTAATTACACTAATTCTGACATTATTATCATATCCGGCTTTTTTCAAACGATTTTCTATCTCCCACGCACTCCTGGCACGTAAAGCTATTAACCGTAAAACGTATTTTCTGCATTTTACCGCGAAACCATTCATTTTTATATCAAACATTTGAAATTATAGCTTTTCTGACTTCATGTTCAATCTTATTCAGAATTTTTACATTTTCATTAAGAAATATTCTGGCGTTTTCCTTGCCCTGGCCTATTTTTTCATCACCAAAAGAAAGCCATGTTCCGCTCTTTTTTATAACCCCGACCTGTTCCGCCATATCAATAATACTGGACGACCGGGAAATTCCTTCATCAAAAAGTATATCAAACTCAGACTGTTTAAACGGAGGTGCCATTTTATTTTTAACAACTTTTGCTTTTACGCGGTTGCCAATCATTGTATCGCCTTTTTTCAGCGTTGCTATACGCCTGAGGTCTATTCTAACCGAAGAATAAAATTTAAGAGCGTTACCACCCGTCGTAGTTTCCGGATTACCGAACATCACGCCGATCTTCATCCTGATCTGATTAATAAAAATAACACATGTCTTGGATCTGCTAATCGCACCTGTAAGCTTTCTAAGCGCCTGGCTCATAAGCCTTGCCTGAAGCCCTACGTGCGAATCACCCATATCTCCTTCAATTTCTTTTCTGGGAGTAAGCGCCGCAACAGAATCAATAACTACAACATCCACAGCATTGCTCCGAACAAGTGTTTCCGCTATTTCTAAAGCCTGTTCGCCATTATCAGGTTGTGAAATAAGCAAGTTATCAAGATTTACTCCGATTTTTTTCGCATAATTAGGATCAAACGCATGTTCTGCGTCAATAAAAGCCGCTTCTCCTCCATTTTTTTGGGCATTAGCAAGAATACTCAAAGTAAGCGTAGTTTTCCCGCTTGATTCCGGTCCGAATATCTCAACAATCCTTCCTCTGGGAACTCCATTTATACCTAATGCCAGATCTAATCCAATCGACCCGGTAGAAATTGATTCTACTTCAATTTTATAATCTTTTCCCATTTTCATAATAGCGCCTTGCCCAAAATCTTTTTCAATTTTGTTTAGCGCAAATTCTAACGCTTTCTTTTTTGCAGAATCAACTTTATTTTCTTTTGGTGAAACATCCTTTTCCGAAACTTTGACTTTTGTTTTATCCGTCATAATGACCTCCTGGTAGCTGTTCTATTCATTTGCTGACTATTATACTTATGGAAACTCTTTTTTGCAAAGAAATTCTTGTATAATATATATACTGAAATAATATTATAATAAATAATAATGATTTAAGAATCTATTTGGTAAGATTTATAACCTGTAAGACTTCATGCAAAGCTCCTTCTGAACTAAGCTTTGATTTAAAAAGCACAATTCGGCCAACATGGACTGAGACCTGTTTTACTATGACAGAATTTAACAAATTTTTAAATAAAGTACGGTTTTTAATATGCTTTATTCTTCCTAACGTAAGATGCGCGCTGAAGTTACGTTTTTCTTTAGGAAAACCTTTTTCAGCCAAAAGGGTTTCAATTTTATCAGCAATATCCGTTAGTTGTTTTGCGCCGTCTTTTATTCCTACCCACAATACACGCGGAACATTTTCTCCAGGAAACACACCCAACCCATGTAAAACAATTTCAAACGGAGCTATTCCTAAAACTGCTTTTTTTAAAACATTTTCGATCTCTTCGGATTTGTTTTCTTGGATATTTCCTAAAAATTTTAAAGTAAGATGAATATTATCAGGTTTTACCCACTTGATATTATCAGGATTTTTCTGAAAAACAGACTGGATCCTGCTCAATTCAGCCTTTGCTTCGTCAGAAAGTTCCACCGCAATAAAAGTACGTATTTCATTCATAATTTTGCGTTACACGCCACACGCTACACGTTTCACGAAAACTGGCTAACCGGCTAACCGGCTAACCATTTTTAACACCGCATCAGCAGATTTATTTTGAATAATCTTCCGTGAGCCTTTAAAAAATAATTTTTTACATATTTTTTTTCTGTTTGAAACAACCGCTACGTAAGCAAGCCCTACCGGTTTTTTAGCAGTTCCGCCCCCAGGGCCCGCAACACCTGTAACCGCGGCAGCAATATCCGAACAAAAAATATCTTTTACACCTTTTGCCATGGCCAAACATGTTTGACGGCTAACAGCTCCGTACTTTCTTATGGTTTCCTTAGGCACATTTAGAAGAGATATTTTAGCGGAATTTGAATAACTAACAATACTACCTAAAAAATATTTAGAACTACCTGGGATATCTGTAAAACGGTTAGAAACTAACCCGCCTGTACATGATTCAGCAAAAGACAATGTTCGTTTTTTCGTGTTCAATAAACGGAACAAATTTTTTTCAATAGATTCTTTTTTTTGAGAACTCATAAAAAGTATTATACTGCAAAGAAAATGAATTGCAAACAACGCAATGATCTAGTAACGGACAGGCACGGGGGCCTGTCCCTACATCAACGTGAATCGTGTAACATATTGCGTGTAACATATTACGTGTAAAATGTTACGTGTTGCGTGTTCCGTGTTACGTGTTACGTGTTGCATGTTCCGTGTTACGTGTTCCGTGTTGCGTGTTTCGTGTTGCGTGTTCCGTGTAGCGTGTTTCGTGTAGCGTGTTTCGTGTTTCGTGTAGCGTGTTTCGTGTAGCGTGTTTCGTGTAGCGTGTTCCGTGTTGCGTGTTCCGTGTTGCGTGTTCCGTGTTACGTGTTACGTGTTGCATGTTCCGTGTTGCGTGTTTCGTGTTCCGTGTTGCGTGTTCCGTGTTCCGTGTAGCGTGTTTCGTGTAGCGTGTTTCGTGTAGCGTGTTTCGTGTAGCGTGTTTCGTGTGGCGTGTTTCGTGTAGCGTGTTTCGTGTGAGGTGTTCCGTGTTGCATGTTCCGTGTAACGTGCTACATGTTCCGTGTAACGTGCTACGCGTTACGCGTAACTATGCCTTACTCAGAACATCCCTTACATGCCTTATTATTTCAGCATGTTTATCATCTGTTTTGAATTCAACGGCATTTGGTATTAATCTTACAATTATGCTTTTCGCGTTACCATTAAATAAATCGGCATACTCCGCTTTTGAAAGGTCTTTTATAAGCGTTACATTCGGAATTTTTTCATACCATTCGCAAAGTTTTTCTTCGTTCCAGTTGAGATCCTTACCAATGAGATACTTACCAATCGCGAAAAAAACAGTTTCAACCAGAGGACAATATGCCTTTTGGGGCAAATCTTTGTCATCAATAGCGGCGATAATACCATTCCCGTCAATAGTTGAAAAATAACCTGCTTCATAATTGGCTTTAGTAGTAACAACTATAATATTTTCCGATTTAACCTTTCCTTTTTTAGACTTAAATTCTTCTTTTGTCCCGCAACGCACTTCCAGTTTACCGTTCAAAAATTCAAAAAGGCTTTTATTGTTGTTTTTAATATTTGTTAGTAAATTAATTACGTCTTCTATTGCACCTGAAACTTCTTCTTCATTGTTTTGTGAAAACGCTTCGTCAAGATATAAAATAACTTTTTCTTTCTTCTGGAAAGCCTCTTCAGCCGTATCTATCATCCCTTGAACAAGACGAGGTACAATTTCTTCAACGTTTCGGATAATTCTTTCACCATCCCATAAAATTTTAGGAGTTTTCATGTTTTTCGTTTTTGTTTGATTTCGTTGATTTTCAGTTCTCTTTCTTTGAATAGGTAATCTTGTTGTCATTAAACGTACTTTTAGAAAATTATCGCGATAATATTTTCCTTCGAAATATTCCGAACAAATAAATCCACTTTTTCTAAGTTTTGCCCTTATCCGCCTAGAATTAAACCTTTTATAATCCGGCATCCTCTCTTCAGAATTTCGCGTTGTTAAAATATATATACGCCCTCCTGGATTTAATACTTTTTTTATCCTTTCAAAAAGCACATCTTCATTGAAATAACCTATTGTTTCAGAAATAATTACCGCATCAAATTTCTCTTTTTTCTCAAGTTCTTGCCACAAATTTGAATTATTCACATCCGCTTCTATCGTATTTATACCTCTTTGTTTAGCCAGTTCTAAAACCTCGGGAGTACAGTCAACTCCGGTAACTGTGCAGCCTGCCCTAACAAAATTTTCTTCAAATATACCGTTTCCCACTGCAAGAGACAATATTTTGCTAGATGGACCAGTTTGTTTTAGAATAACTTGCGAAAGTTTTTTGCGAAGCTCTGATGCTTCAGGAGATGCTACCGTACTAATATGTCCGCTTATACCCCCAAAAAGACTTTCAGACCCGTCAAACACACTATACTGTTTTTTAATAGCTTCAACTGCTGTATTCTTGTTTTCAACGGGAAGCGATGCCTTAACTAAACATATAGTCGTTTTCTTCCCGTTGTAATGCCTGCATTGTGTTTTTTTGTTAAATAAAAACCCGCTTCTCTTAAGTTTTTCCTTAATTTGGTTATAGTTAAACCCTTTATAACCAAAAGAAAGCCCTGCCAACTCTGCGCTAACAAGAATATATAAATCCCCGCCAGGTTTTAAAATAGTTTTTATATTCTCAAACAACTTGTCTTCATCATAATACCCAATTGATTCAGGAATAATCACAGTATCAAATTTGGCATGGTTTTTGTGCAAGTTTTCCCAAACAGTCTGGTCATCCACATCAGCTTCTATTGTTTTGATTCCTCTTTTTTTTGCGCAAGATAAGACCTCCGGGCAAAAATCCATTCCTGTCATATCATATCCCGCCCCTACAAAGGGGGCCTCAAAAAGACCTCTTCCTATTCCCAGGGATAATATCTTGCCTTGGCCTGTGCTTTCTTTAGAAATAACATCAAAAAGCTTTTCACGAAGTTCAGTTTCATCCGGCATAGTCAAAGGACTCATCCCGGACTCAACTCCATCCAATAAAATTGTATCTGAATCCTTAAATGCAGCATAATTCTGTTTTGCTATATTTTTATCTATTTGTCGTATTAAGAACTTACTAAAATCCCTTAAACGAACAACAGCACACAAATAATCAAAGAAACGCTTATCATAATTTTCTATTTTGCCGATTAATGTTTTATTGTTCTCAAAAGCCTCAATAACATCTTTAGAAGCGTGCCGTTCTGGAACAATAAATTTTGCTAAAGAAAAATTGCCTTCTGAAATAATCTGATTAATATAAAAATTGTGAAAAGGCGTTAATTGGTTTTTTTCTGTAGCGAAAAAGTATGATCGTGAACAAGCCACGCGGTGTGAATACCCTAAAACCTTTTCAGTGTATTCGTGATCTATGGCTTCAGCCAATGCCAGTGCATTATTCTTCAACTGTGATTCAAAATATTGTTTAGTCGCATAAAGCTTGAGTATGTTTTTTTCGCTGTCATAAATTGGAAACACATAAATAAGATCCTGCGCGCTTTCCGCCATTTTAAACCTTGGAATACCAAGTTTTTTGCCCAAGTCTATTGAAAAAAGTTTAATATTTGCGGGATTAATCCTGGAACCATTAAACGGCGGGGCATGTACATTGATATAACCAACTGCTTCCGAAATGTTTGCCTCGTCAGTCCTTTCCCGAGCTTGCGAGATTAAACCGGTTATATATTTTAAATCCACTCTCGCATCAAGTTCTATGGGCGATGCAGCCGGGGCTTTCATTGTCACTATATCTGCCGGAGTTTTTATCTCTTTTAAAGGCACAGAAAGATCGGAATCCTTATTTTCGTTCGGCGTTACAACAAAAGAACCTTTATTTTCTTTCAAAAAAACAGGATTCTTCAATCCCGGCATCTTTAAACATTTTTTTATCCAATTAAACCAATTAAATTTTTCCCTGTTTTTTTCTATTTCTTTTCTGAAAAATTCTGTTATTTCATCATCGCTATAGTTCCTATCTCCACGTTGTATTGACTTACTTATTGCATAGTATTTGACTACATTATCCAATGTCAAAACAAAACAAGGAAAACCATTTTTTAGCAGTATAAAATTCATAATCATGCTAATTATTCTATGATTCCCATTCATAAGCATCTTTTTTGATTTCAGCATATCAATAAAAATTCCAACAGCAAATTTAAGAGCATCCTCTTTAACCAAGTGCCTTGATTCTTCACTTAAAATATAATCAAAAGTTTCAGTTAATAATTCTACATCTTCTTTCAAGGGCTCCTCTCGATAAAAATTTACCTGTTTACAAAATATCTCAGTTACTGCTTCTCTGATATAATTTTTCAATCTATAAGTAGAAATATTTGTATTATTAAGCATGTTTTGAAGAATAGATAAAGACTTTACATACGATCCAATATCAATAGTTTTTAATTGTCTGCCAAACCCAAATTGTTTGGTTTCTTCCTCTAAATTTTCGGCATTTGCAACTATTAATTCAAGATTTTTCATGATTTTTTCTTTTGGGATTTGTGCTGTAACACTCCTGTCATACCAGAGTTGAACAGGCTTCTGAAAAATACCAAAATATTTTTTCTTTTGAATAGCTATTTTACTTAATTCTATGACTATCTTGAAAAATTCAGAAACTTTAGCAACACCTTTTGATCCGAATACAATCAAACCATGAATAATCTTTTCTATATTTGAAGGGAAATATGATTTCTCCCGGAAAATGAAATTTCCTGCCGCGGCCAATTTAGAATGGCGGCCAATCAATTTTTTACAAACCTTTCCATGCCAAATCTGCCGGAAAATTTCACACACAAAAAGAATAAGCACTCCGCCTGTCAGAAACTCTATGGCCATAAGAACATTTTCATTTTTTGATGCTTTTATCCTTTTTTCAAAGTCTTCCATTTCCTCTGAAGATGCCATAATCGGCCCATAATCAAACCCTTCCGTAAAGTGTTTAAGTATATTGGGGTATTTTATTTGAGACTTCTTCTTTATCAAAAGAACTAACATGCTGCTGTCATCACAAAAAGTAAAAACTACCCTGCTCTCAACGTCTTTTTCGTCACCTCTTATTCTAAAAAGATTTTTGCGTGGCTCAATTTTTTTAACATTATCCCGCCGGCCAGCCGCAACGTTTTTAATCATATTCAGAATTTTTTCACGATCAATATCATTTTTCTTCCCCAAAAGCCTTGCGGCTTTTTCCGAAAGACGTATTTTTCTATTTATTTTCGGTTTGCCGTAATCTTCATCATTTTCTTCCTTATTCTTAGGGGCTTCTTCGTTTTTCTTCGTAACAATTTTCTGTCTTTTTTTAGGCTCTTCATCATGATTGTTCCCATGAACTTTTTCAATTCTATCAGGCAGATTTTCTATCTCTTTTAATTCTTTTTCTAGTTCTGTTTTTAAAAGTGCTGCTTCTTCGTTTTTATAGGAAATTTGCGCAAGCTCAGCTAAAGCACTTTGATAACTTTTTCTTGCTTTTGCAATAAGCCCTCTTTCTTCTCTATCTTTGGCGCTTGAAACATATTTTTTTGCTTCAGACAGTTTCTGCTGCAGCAAATGTTCTGTAATTACTTGTTGCTTTTGCATTTCGGTTTCACGTTCAAAAATATTCACTATTTTACAGGCATTTGAATCATTAGGATTTTTCAGCAAAACTCTCCTAAAATGCCATTCAGCTTGGGACATATCCCCCATTTTAATCCATTTTTGCGCGTTTAGACTTGATTTTAGCGCTGAATGCGCGTCTCTTTTTAATCGCATTAGCTCTGCTGAAATCTTTTTTTTGGGAGAACCATTTTTTCCGTTTTCGTATTCAACTATGCGTTCCTGACAGGTCTTATATCTGCCATTTTTGTACAGTTCTAACATTTCCTCATAAAACATATGCATTTCTTGCTCTTCTTCAAAGGCGTTTTTTATTGAAACTTCTTTTTCGCTTATAAAAACCCACGCACTGCTGAAAACTTCCAAAGAACCGAATTTTTGTTCAGCCTGCGATAAAAGTTCTCGCGCCTCAGCAAGAGATTCCATTGTTTTTTTCGTAACCACCAAAAACTCAGCTTTTCTGGCATAATATACTGGAACAGTATCATCATAATCCAAGGCCTGTTCAAAGCATTCAAAAGCCTTATTAGTACTTCCAAGTCCTGCGAATACTTCTCCGGCAATATAATACACCCGCCCCAAATAATCATTCTCAGTTTCATTTAGTATTGGGTTTACCAATTTTCCTTTTTCGATCAATTTCAATAATTCCCTTACAATCTCTTTTGCAAATGAAGTTATTTTGTTTTTTTCCCGCAGAATATTCTCTATATAGCTGCACATAATCGGAACACACGCAAAATATATAATACAAAGATTATTGTGCTTCATGTCCTCGTCAAAAGAAAAAAGAGGGGAAGTACTCACTGCTTCCATACGCGCTACAAATAGATTGTGGGAGATCTTTGGATTCACAATAGCATTCGCAGCTTTCTTTTTATTTATTGGAAATTTGTTCACATTTCTATCTACAATTTGCTGCAAAGATTCAATCATTTCTATAGTTTTTGTTTCAAGTGTGTGGCCTATCAGCACTTTCGCATTATCCGAATTCATAATAGCTAATGCCGTGAAATAATTGTCACACGCTTCCTGCAAATTTCCGCTTGCCTCATGAAGCCGGCCTCGCATTTCACACAAACAAAGAACATGACTTTCTATCGTTTCAATCTTATTCACATATTCAAAAGCATCATGTAAATTATTTTTTTTCAATGCCCATAAGGTTTTACTCATCCAAAGAATAATTTCCGCGGCATCTTTTTCTGACTCTGTAAATTTTCCATCAATATCAGCTTTTCTGTCCTTTAAATGGCGCAATTCATGTGTTTTCCAGAACGCAAGCAACTCGCCCGCATATTTCATAGATGACATTTTTTCCAATAATTCTGTAAAATAATTATAAACCGATTCCGGCATAAAAAGATTCAACGCTCTGGACAAACCTGTGGCAGGATCCGTGTACGTCCCGGCATGCGTTATTAATCCTTTGGCCAAACACTGTGATTTTTTATCCGTAAGATTTTGTTTAAATTCATCGTCATTAAGAATATACAGCTTAATCTCTTCAAAACCGCTGTCCTTTGACACATAATCATATACAGGGTTTCCCGCAGAAAGAGACGTTTTATTCCTATCAAAAACTAACTCTTTACACGCGATATTCATTACATCATGTTCTGACATTTTACGGCTTGCTTCAGGAACGTCTTTTAATGCCCGCCATGTATCGGTTTTAAAATCAAAAAAAAGCGCGGGACCGGGTGAATTTGGATGAAATTTATTAGAAGCCGCAAAGTTTTGTTCCTCAACTAAGAATTGTTTAGAAAGATAGTCTCCCCGAAAAACAGGATATGCTTTATAAAAACGATTATCCGGATCACGATCCGGAACCTCAGCTCCAGGTATTTGATGATTATAATATCTTATTTTGACTGATCCTAGATCAACTATACAAGCATTCTTTTTATCAGTTCTTACTTTATCAGGGATCTTATTATTTACTTCCGGAGGAACATTTTTTAAAGCTTTTATTTGCTTTAGCCGTTCGTTAATTAGTCTTTGCAGATGCTGAACATTTAAATTACGAAAATCATTTTCTATACCTCTAAAATATATCTTAAGATACTTTCCTACAATCCCGGAAATAAATTCATTCGTAGTAAAATCTGTAAAACGCGTCAAAGGCTGTAAAGTTTCCTTTTCAAAAACATTAGGATCAGCCCACATTACACCATTCCAAAGCAATGAAAAGCTAAGTCCTAATGCTATAATTTTAATAATATTATTATTTTTTTTTAATCTCATATCTAACTGTGCCTTCAACTAATAATCCGCAATAGTTTTATATGTCTAATATGCAATAAAATACTCCAACCTAAGAAAAAAATAAAGCGAAATACCAAGGTATTTATTTACTTAACATCATTGTATTAATATATCACATCCACGGAAAATTGTGGCAACTATATAACAAACTTTTTGAAAGCTTAATCCTGATGTTTACATAGCTTTTCCGCTTCATATCTTCTTTGTTTATAACGTGTTATGTTGTATTTTTAAAAAGGTTTTTGCTTTTTTTTATCACTTCCGCACGTCTGGCCTTAATCTATGTTGACTTTGTCCGGCTAATATTATAAACTCTTCTGATCAAATAAATCAATATTATGGAAAAATTTGCTATGAAAACATCTAAAACTAAAAAAATACTCATAAAACCGGATTTAACAAAACGTGAACTTGAAAAACTTTTTGTTAAAACTAAGAATGAACTTATTATGCTTTCCGAAATAACTAACTGCATAATGCGATCGCTCAAATTGGATCAGGTTCTTTATACAATTCTTACAGCTCTCACATCACATGCCGGCCTTGGTTTTGACCGAGCCATGTTTTTTGTTGTAAATGAAAAAAAGCAAACTCTGGAAGGCAAAATGGCAATCGGCCCCCATTCGACTGAAGAGGCGGACAAAATCTGGAAGCATGTTTATAACCAAGAACTAGAACTAAACAATTTGTTAGAAGCTTATGAAAAGTTTAAAACCGATCCGGAATCAAAATTGAATTCAATTGTACAAGGCATCAGAATACCGCTCCGTGAAGATACCGGAATACTTGCGCTGACAATACTCGAAGGCATGCCGTTTGAAATTACTACACACGAAGCCAAATCCATGGTTAATGACCGAATAAAAAAATGGCTTAAGATGGACCTTTTTGTGACTATTCCGCTTAAGACTAAAACCCGCACATTCGGCGTAATACTTGTTGATAATATTTTTTCTAAAAAAGCTATCACAAAAGATAATATGCGAATATTAAATATGTTCGCGAATCATGCGGCTCTTGCAATTGAAAATTCTCAATTATATGAAAAAACCGTGCATCTTTCCCGGACAGACTGGTTAACCGGGCTTTGGAACACGCGTTATTTCAGCGCCATGCTTGAAAAAAAATTAAAAAAATCCAGAGAAACCAAAAACCCTGTCGCTCTTTTAATGATTGATATCGATAATTTTAAAAGATTTAATGACAAATTCGGACATAGGCAGGGAGACGATGCTATAAAAAAAGTAGCGGATATACTAAACCGTTATTCCCGCGGAACTGACTTTGTATGCAGATACGGCGGTGAAGAATTCTGTATAATAATGTCAAAATCCAATAAAAGCGGAGCGAGAAGAACTGCAGAAAGGCTCAGGAAAGAAACTGAAAAATCCTTTAAAAAAGATAAAACCATCCCTAAAGATTATAAATTGACAATAAGCTTGGGTCTTGCGTTTTTTCCAAATGATAGTATTGAAAAAAACGATTTCATAAACAAAGCCGACCAAGCGCTCTACCGCGCAAAACAAACAGGTAAAAACATTGTCTGCGTTTATACTCCTGAACAAGATAAATAACACATCCTATAAATAGGGACAGCTACCATTTAATTGCAAAGCAATTAAATGGTAGCTGTCCCTATTTATACATCCTATTTATAGTCCCTATTTATACTATACGATTATACCGCGGCAGGGATTGTCTCCTCGTCTCGAACCTCTTTTTCTTCGGCAAATTTAACGGAAACAACTTTAGAAACACCTTTTTCCTGCATTGTTATGCCGTAAAGAACATCCGCCAGCTGTATTGTCATTCTGTTATGAGTCACAATAACAAACTGTGATAATTTTATAAAATCCTGCAGTACTTTGCAAAAACGAACAATATTAGATTCATCCAGCGGCGCGTCAATTTCGTCCAATATACAAAAAGGGCTTGGATTTACTTTAAAAATCGCAAATATTAAAGCGATCGCTGTCATGGCTTTTTCGCCTCCGGAAAGCTGCATAATATTGTGCAGCTTCTTTCCCGGAGGCCTGACCACAATATCAATACCGCATTCCAAAACATTTGATTCGTCTTCTAAAACAAGTTCAGCTTTACCGCCCGCGAAAAGCATTCGAAAATAATTGGAAAATTCTTTTTTTATACTTTCAAAGGTTTCCATAAAAAGTTTGCGGGTAGTTCTGTTAATTTTTGAAATTGCCTGAAGAAGAGATTCTCTCCCTGAAACAAGATCTTCTTTTTGCTTAAAAAGAAACTGGTACCGCTCCTCAAGCTGACGATGCTCTTCCACCGCGGATAAACTTACTTCGCCCATTTTTTCAAGCTGCTCTTTAATCTCACTGATTTTATCTGAAAGAGCCTGCCAATCTACGTTTTCATCCAGATCCAAATTCAACCCGGTAATATCCAGTTTATAAGCGTCAAAAGTTTTTTCGATTAAAGCATTGCGTTTAAACTCAAGTTCTTTTTTTCTGATATCCGAGTCTCTCGTTTTATTCCGGAATTCCTCCATTTTCTTTTCTTTTGCTTTAAGGCAAGCTTCTTCCAGATTAATGTTTTCCGCCAGATTCAATTTACATTCTTCTTTTTCTGAAATTTCTTGAAACTTTTTTTCGGCAAAATTTGTATTTTCAACGTTTTGCGCGGTTAAAACCGTTATTTCTTCATTTAATAGTTGAATTTTTTCGTTGTTTTCAGTTATGCGTTTCTTTTTATCTTCTATTTCCATACCCATATGTTCATAAGAATCTTTGTCCCGCTCCAGGTTTTCCTTTAAATTTTCTTCTTCTTTACTAAAAACTGAAAGCTCTGCTTTAATATCCGCGGTTTTAAAAAGAAGCGCTTCCCTTCTAATGGAACTTTCCTGAATACGATTTTGCATTTCATTAATACGTACCTGCATTTCAACATTTTTATCTTTCATTTCTTTCAAATCTGTATTTAAAACTTCTTTTTCCTGACAAAGCTGGTTGATAATCCTGTTTTCTTCTTCAGTCTCTGAACATAACAAGTTATACTCTTCTTCCAGTGCCCCGGTTTTTTCCGTAATAATGTTTTTCTTAGAACAGATATCAACAAAATCCATTTGTATTTGCCTAAGTTCAGTTTCCAATTTATCTTTCTCACTGGCAGAAACATTAAGCCATTCATTTATCTGTAAAATATTTTGTTCTAAATTTTTAATTTCTGTTTTCTCTTTTTCCTCAGATTCTTTCATTTGTTCAATTTTTTCTCTTCGTCCAAAAAGCGGAATATTCTCCTTTTCAGAATAATTCATTGTGCGTTTAAGTCCGCGTTTATTGACAATTCCTCCCGGGCCGATAACGATTCTTTTCCCCTTTTCATTTAAAATAAATTTTTCTGCATCAGCCGAAACTAAAATATCTTCAAGCAAAATTTTTAAAGCTGCCAAATAAGGTTCCTTTGCCGTCAAAACGCGGGACACATCATTCAACGCACCGGATTCTCGGCCATTTTCAGGAGTATTCTCCCTGACAGCAGATTTAAGCTCATCTAGGACAATAAAGCTTACACTTGCCATCGAGTGCTCTTTAAGATAAACCGTCACTGACTCCACCGTTTGATATGTATCTACAACCAAAGCCTGTGCCGCTTCACCTAACACAAATTTCATTGATTCTTCATATTTTTCATCAAGGTTAACAAGCTCCGAAAGTATACCCTGTACTCCTGAAAAACGTGAAGAGCCTGATTCAACCTGCTTCATAATATTTTTAACGCTCTCCCCGATACCTTCCCGCTCTATAAGCAGTTTTTCCAGGAAGCGGCGGCGTAAACTTATTTCATTTAAATGCTTTTCTTTATCATTTTTTTCATCGATTAAAACATTTAATTTCTGCTGTTTATTAATATAATCTTTACTAAATGTCTCGAAATGCCCCTTTTTCCGTTCAAGCTCTTTTTCTATCCGTTCTTTTTTCAACAAAGTATCTTTTAATTCTTCCGCGGCTTTATCTTTTTCTGATTTAACATTCGCGCTTTCCAGGCTTAAACGCCGTTTACGCATTTCTGTATTCTGAATATCCGCGTCAATTTTAATTAACCTGTTTTTTGATTTTGTTTCTTCCGAAAGCATATCAATAGTTTTTTCACGGTTAAAATTAAGTTCATGTTTATATGTTTCAATTGAATCCGTCAATTTTTTCGCTTCTTCATCACTAAGTTTAAATTCATTACTTTTTTCTTGCCGTTTTCCGCTTATTTCTAAAAATTTTGTTTCCAGCACCTCAAGCCTATTCCCTAATTTTTCCTTTCGCTGGCTAATATCGTCTATTTCCCAATTCAACCGGTCAACGTATTTCTTAAGCTCAGCGGTTCTTTCATTGTTAATTTCAATAATATGTTTATTTCTATCAAAATCCGATAAAACTCGGGAGCGCTCTTCCTGAAGCACTTGTAATTGCGCAAAAATATCATTATATTCTTTTCTCACACCTACAAGCCGTTCTGAAGATTTTTCCAGTTCTGCCTCAAGAATTTCCGATTGTTTTTTCAATTCATCATTCTCTTCCGCCAAAACAATATCACTATCGCTCAGATCTTTATATTTTTTATAAGCAAACTTTACATCCAGCTCTTTTAGTTCTTCGTAACGAACTTTATATCTTTCCGCTTTTCTGGCTTTACGTTCGATGGAATTAATCTGTCTCTCGACTTCACGGATAATATCATTAATCCTAACTAAATTTTCCTGTGTCCGCTCCAGTTTAAGCAACGCTTCTCTTTTTTTGGATTTATAGCGAGTGATTCCACTGGCTTCCTCAAAAATATACCTGCGTTCTTCCGGTTTAGAACTAAGTATCATATCCATCCGGCCCTGTTCAACTATGGAATAAGAACTGGTACCTATACCTGTTCCCATTAATAAATTACGTACATCAGTAAGCCTCACAGGAGTCTTGTTTAAAAGATATTCACTTTCACCGGAACGATACAATCTCCTTGAAATAGTAACTTCATCATAATCAACGGCAAGCATCCTATCCGTATTGGATAATGTAAGAGCCACTTCCGCGACATTAACAGGTTCCTGATTTTCCGTACCGTTAAAAATAACATCCAGCATCGCGGAACTACGCATGGATTTCGCGGATTGTTCACCCAAAACCCATTTAATCGCATCAACAACATTACTTTTACCGCAACCGTTAGGACCTACAACCGCAGTAACACCTGGTTCAAATTTTAATTTTGTTTTATTCAAAAACGATTTAAACCCCACTATCTCAAGACTCTTAAAATGCATATTATCTCCCTTTTTGCGTTACACGTTGCAAGTTTCAAGCTTCACGTTAAATGCTAATAAAACGTGTAACGTGTTACATAAAACGTGCAACTTTATATTGGTTAACCAGTTGACCCGTTAGCCGGTTTTACTATTCACCATCTACGTTAAATGCTAACAAAACGTGTAACGTGTTGCGTGAAACGTGCTACACTCTTCACGTTCTTCCAAGTATGGACTTTAAAATGGTTATATCTTCCTCAGTGTATTCCCGGTAACCGTTTATTGGATTTCTACGCGGTATGGGAAATATACCTTTTTTTTCATAATTAATAACCGTTCCGCGATAAACACCCAACATATTGGCGGTTTGCTGTACTGTGTATTTTCTATTTATTTCCAGGTTTAACATATAACCTCTTGACAGGTTAACTTTTTATGCAGGTTTATAGAACTTTAGTTAAGTATATACAACTATCTACACCTCGTCAAGAAATTGATATAAAAAAAGACAGTCCAGAATAAGACTGTCTTTTTTTTATATCCATCCGCACAAAACGTCATCCAAGAACCTTCTTAAATTCATTTGTCAAAAATGGAACAACTTTAAAAAGATCGTCCACTATACCATAAGTTGCTACACTAAAAATAGGAGCATCCGGATCTTTGTTTATCGCAACAATAACATCGGATGACTTCATTCCAATAAGATGCTGTATCTGACCGCTTATCCCGCAAGCAATATAAACTTTTGGACAAACCGTTTTTCCAGTTTGACCGACTTGATGCGAATATGGTATCCAATCTGCGTCAACCGCTGAGCGAGATGCTCCAACAGCGGCATTAAGCACTAAAGCAAGTTCTCTTATCATATCAAAATTTTCTTTAGCGCCCAATCCCCTTCCCCCGGAAACTATGATATCCGCTTCCGCGAGATTAATAGTTTCTTCAATTTCTTCCACTATATCTATAAGCTTGCTCCTGGAAGCATAAACTTCATCAGAAAACGTTTCCCTAATTATTTCTCCTTTTCGCCCTGATACAACTTCGGCTTCCTTCATAACTTTATGACGAACCGTAGCCATTTGAGGCCTTGTATTCGGAGAAATAATAGTCGCCATAATATTTCCACCAAAAGCAGGCCTGGTTTGAAGAAGCAGTTTTTCTTTTGGGTCAATATCAAGCCCGGTGCAATCTGCGGTAAGCCCCGCTCTGATTGCTACGGCAACGCGTGAAATAAGACTGCGACCAATAGTTGTCGCTCCGCAAAGAACAATCTCAGGTTTATATTTTGAAACGAGTTTCACTAAAATCTTGGTGTAGGGATCGTCCTGGTATGATTTAAGTGTCGGAGAATCAACCAAATAAACTATGTCAGCGCCTCTTTCAATAAGCTCTGCACATACATTCTCCATTTTATCACCAATAAGAACCGCACATAGTTTTACTCCCAACTTATCTGCAAGCTCTCTTCCTTTGCCTAAAAGTTCAAAAGAAATCGACTGTACTTGATTCTTTTTTTGTTCGCAAAAGACCCAGACATCTTTGTATAATGAAAAATCCAAAGTTTTATCAGCTTCTTTCTTTTGAATTATTATAGCGTCAAATTTACAGGCTTCTTTACAAGCCCCGCATAATGTACATTTTGAAAGGTCTATTATTGCCTTTTTATCTTCAACAACAATCGCCCCGAATGGACACACTTTTATACAAAGCGAACATCCAACACATTTTTCGTTCAATACTTGTATCGCGTCATTCTCTGACATAAACTCTCCTAATAATTATAAACTGCACGTAATATCTGTATTAATATATAATAATAACGGACAGACACGGGGGGCCATGTACCACACAGGGTACATGACAAGCTCTGTCCCTACATTAATAAATCAATAAATCGGCTAACCAATTATAACTTCTTTAATAAGCACGACTAATTCTTTAGCTTTTTCCGAAGGTTCTCCTTCAAGAATACGTCCGCCTTCACGCGGCGGCGGTGTAAAAATTTTTACAACTCTTGTAGGCGACCCATCAAGACCGATCTTTTTTTCATCACAACCAAGGTCTTCTGCCGTCCAAACCGGTATTTCAGCTTTTTTTGCTTTCATTTTACCTTTTAAAGACGGTAGGCGCGGTTCATTTATTTCTTTAACCACAGTTATAACTGCAGGTAAAGGTGTTTCCACTATGTCATAACCTTCTTCCGTCATCCGTTCAACAGTTGCCTGGTTTTCATTTAATTTCTCTATTTTTTTAACATAGGTTACCTGGGGAATATCCAAATGTGTAGAAATTCCCGGGCCAACCTGCGCGGTATCCCCATCTGAGGCCTGTTTACCGCAAAAAATTATTTTGTAGTCTCCAATCTTTTTCACTGCCTGCGCAAGAGTATAACTTGTTGCCCATGTATCACTTCCGGCAAATTTTCTGTCACTTACCAAAATGCCGGAGTCACACCCCATTGAAATTGCTTTCCTCAAAGCTTCCGCGGCTTGCGGCGGCCCCATACTGACAACAACCACCTCAACGCCATCCATTCTTTCTTTTACGCGCAGCGCCTCTTCTATCGCGTACATATCAAATGGATTAATAACCGACTCCACCCCTTCTCGTTTAAGAGTATTTGTTTTAGGATCGATTTTAACATCTGTTGTGTCCGGAACCTGTTTTATAAACACGATAATCTTCATAGCTTTTGTCCTGTTAATTAAATTACAAACTTATTAATAAAGCCTTATTTCTTTGCAAGGCCTTCTTTTATTAAAGCTGACGCGATTACACCTCTCTGTATTTGGTTAGTACCTTCATAAATCTGTGTAATTTTGGCGTCTCTCATGAGTTTTTCAACCGGATACTCTTTCATATAGCCGTATCCTCCAAAAACCTGTATCGCATCCGTAGTAACCTTCATCGCTGTATCAGAAGCAAAAGTTTTGCACATAGCAGATATCTTGGATACATTTTTAGCTCCTGAATCAATCATGCGCGCGGCAGAATATATCAATGCGCGGGATGCTTCTACCTGCATTGCCATATCCGCAAGCATAAACTGTATTCCCTGAAAAGACGATATTGTAGTATTAAACTGTTTTCTTTCATGAGAATACTTAACAGATTCATCTAAAGCTCTTTGCGCGATTCCCAAAGCCTGCGCCGCAACACCCGGCCGGGAATGATCAAAAGTTTTCATTGCAACAATAAATCCTAGACCTTCCCTCCCGAGAAGATTTTCTTTCGGAATTTTACAATCCGTAAAAATAACTTCCCGCGTGGCTGAAGCTCTTATCCCTAATTTATTTTCTTTCTTACCAAAGCTTACGCCTGGAGTATCTTTATCAACAATAAAAGCGCTTGCACCGCGTGGCCCTTTTGACTTATTGGTCATTGCAATAACCGTATAAATTTCAGCTTCTCCGCCGTTTGTTATCCATTGTTTCGTTCCGTTAAGGATATAATGATCTCCGTCTTTTTCCGCGGTTGTCTTTATTCCTCCAGCATCAGATCCTGCTTCGGCTTCGGTAATCGCAAACGCGGCAAGCTTTTTACCTGAAGCAATATCCGGAAGATATTTTGATTTCTGCTGTTCGTTTCCATAAAGAAGGATAGGATAGGTTCCCAAACCAGTAGCAGCAAAAGCCAAAGAAATGCCTCCGCATCCCCAGGAAAGTTCTTCCGCGGCAATAGCCATTTCAAGAACACCGCCGCCCATACCGCCATATTCTTCAGGAATATACACACCGCAAATATCTGATTCCGCAAATACTTTTACAATGTCCCATGGGAACTCACCGCGTTCATCATATTCAGCGGCTACGGGTTTTATCTTTTCTTCCGCAATTTGACGACATAAATCTCTTATCATTTGTTGTTCTTCAGTCAAGAGATAATCCATATTCTGTCTCCTTATTTTTCGTTTTATTAATTATTTAAAAGATTTCCGATAGGAATTCCTACTTCTAAATTGTCGGATAAAAACTTAATCCTCAAATTTTTTTAAGACCAATGTAACATTATGCCCGCCAAAACCAAGAGAATTACTAATTGCTACCTTAACTTCCTTTTCTCTTGCTTCATTGGGAACATAATCCAAATCACAATCAGGATCAGGATATTCATAATTGATGGTTGGGGGAATGACTTTATTTTCAATAGCTTTTGCACAGGCAATAAGCTCAGCAGCACCGGTTGCGCCAAGCAAATGTCCCGTAACACCTTTAGTCGAACTAACGGCAAGTTTATACGCATACTCGCCAAAAACTGATTTAATAGCCCCGGTTTCCATCTTATCATTCAAAGGCGTTGAAGTGCCATGAGCGTTTATGTAATCTACATCTTCAGGATTAATTTCAGCGTCTTCAAGCGCTATTTTCATACATCTCACAGCTCCGGAACCCTCCGGATCTGGGGCTGTCATATGATACGCATCACCGCTCATACCATACCCCACCAATTCACAATATATATGAGCGCCCCGTTTTTTTGCATGTCCTAACTCCTCAATCACAATAACAGCAGCTCCTTCACCCATAACAAAACCATCTCTCTCACGATCAAACGGACGTGAAGCTTTTTCCGGTTCATGATTACGCTTTGAAAGAGCTTTTAACGCACAAAACCCGCCAAATCCCATCTTGGTTATAGCCGCTTCTGACCCTCCGGCAACCATTATGTCAGCTTCATTTCGCTGTATTATTTTAAACGCGTCCCCGATTGAATGACTCGCTGTCGCGCACGCAGTTACAGCCGCCGAATTCGGCCCCTTAAACCCTAATTCAATTGATACTAACCCGGATGCCATATTTACAATTAGCATAGGTATTAGAAATGGAGAAATTCTGGAAGCTGCTTTGGTTTCATCATAGGTTTGTATATATTTTGCATGTTCGGCTTCAACAGTATGAAGCCCTCCTATCCCTGACCCGATATATACTCCTGATCTTTCAAGATTAATTTTCTCTTCGTCAAGACCACTATCCTCGAATGCCATTTTTGCCGCGCCAATCGCATATTTAACAAAAGGATCAAGACGCCGATCCTGTTTGGAACTGACATATTTTGTAGCATCAAACCCCTTAATTTCAGCGGCAATCTGCGAATTAAAAGGATTAGGGTCAAACGCGGTAAGACGGGCTGTCCCGCTTTTTCCGGTTATAACCGCTTGCCAAAAATCTTTAACATTGTTCCCTACGGGAGTAACTGCACCTACCCCCGTAAGGACTACTCTTCGTGTTTTAGACATTATTTACTATTATCCATATTTTAGGAATGAAAAATTCAGCGTTCTATATAAAACTACAAAAACTATTTCTCCGCAGCTTTATCTGTGATGTAATTAATCGCTTCGCCAACTGTGGTAAGTTTTTCTGCTTCTTCGTCCGGTATTTCAGCGCCAAACTCTTCTTCAAGAGCCATAACAAGTTCCACTGTATCCAAAGAATCGGCTCCAAGATCGTCAATAAATTTAGCATCTTCTTTTACTTCTTCGATCTTAACTCCCAGCTGTTCAGCTACAATAGACTTGACCTTTTCCGCTATCTCAGACATATTTTCCTCCTTTTTGCGTGATTAATATGCACATCACGGATTATAAATTTAATTGTTACATAACCATTCCGCCGTCAACCTGGACAACCTGGCCCGTAATATACGCGGCGTCTTCACTTGCCAAAAAAAGAGCTAACTTTGCAACATCTTCCGTTTGCCCCATACGTCCCAAAGGAATAAACCCTAAAAGCTTTGATTTTGCATCTTCTGAAAGCTTATCTGTCATATCCGTTTGAATAAAACCGGGTGCTATAGCATTAACATTTATGTTACGAGATCCCAGTTCTTTTGCCGCTGTTTTCGTCAGCGCTATAAGTCCGCCTTTTGAAGCTGAATAATTCGCCTGGCCCGCATTCCCCATTATACCTATAATTGAAGCCATATTAACTATTCTGCCGGTTCTTTTTTTCATCATCGTCCGGCTAACTGCTTTTATACAGTTAAAAGCCCCCTTAAGGTTTACATCCAAAACCGTATCCCACTCTTCATCTGACATCCTGAGCAAAAGATTGTCTCTTGTAATGCCCGCATTGTTGACAAGTATATCTAACTTGCCAAAATTGTCAAGAATTTTCTTAACGAAATCATCAACTTCCTTAACTGACGTCACATTAACTTTTTCAGTTATTACTTTTCTTCCGGTTTTTTCTTCGATTTCACTTTTCGTGGATGCCAAGATCTCTTCATTAACGTCACATATTGCCAAATCAGAACCTTCCAAAGCAAAAAGCATGGCTGTTTCTTTACCAATTCCACGAGCCGCGCCTGTTATCATGGAAACCCTGTTTTCCAGTTTCATTTTTACCTCCGTTTTTCCGAAGTAGATTGTAACAGTAATATAGTTTTTGTCAAGGGAATTCAGCTTTTACAATCAAGTCCCAAAGGCCATTTACCCTCTGTTTTGATCGGTTTTGACCGCTAATCCATACTCTACAAGGATTGCCGGACTATCAAATATTATTGTTGTCAATACCCGCTTAAATGTCCAGTCCCAAGTCTCGGCTATGTTCCTAAATCTGTTTTGATTGCTTCAGAAAATTCTCCGCCGGTTAAAGCGTCTATATAAGCTGTAACTTCATGTAATTTTTGCAAATTTTCTAAAAATCCTTTTGTTCCGCATGCATGCATTTGATTCGCGGTTCTTTCCATTTCCTGTATATATAGTAAAATCTTTATTCTCTCAAAATATAACCGCGTTACTTCTTCGAGAATCTCTTCCCTTAACTGAACCATTAATTTGCTCCTGACATCTATACTGGTCTGAGCGTCATTCCAGATTAAGTCTGAAAAATCCCAACTAAGGCTAAAATCCCAATCATTGTCTTTTTCCTTCGGTCCGCTTACAACATAAGCTGTGGTCGCGCTTTTGTATATTTCCACATTATCCCCTATTGATTCTGAAAAACTAATTGAAAATTTCGGGAATACCGCTTTCCATCTTGAAGCATTCCGCCATTTTTTAATTTTGTCATTGTTTACTTCCGCATAGTCAATTGCCATTTTCTGGACATCTTTTATCGAAGGTTTATATAATGCTTCCAATTGATATTTCTTTTCAAAATTATCCGGCACAAATATCAGATTTCCAGGCTCGATATTTTTCCTATAGAGATTTTTATCAGCGGCAACCCACAAACATATACCATTTGACATATTTTTGTACACACCTATGCGGGATATTTTCCCAGGTAAAGTTGTTTCAAAAATTAACTGCCAGGATTTTGTCTCAAAACTGTATAAAAAAACTTTGCCGTCGGACGCTGCAAAAACATAATTATCCTCGCACGTTAGCTGCACCAGATCACGCAAAGGCAATCCTGAAACGCTAATATCCTCTTTTAATCTGCCATTATTGTCTAAAACATGTATCCCTTTACTATCCAAAATAATAATGCTGCTATCGCTAAACAAACTCATGTCTTTAATAGACGTTACTTTTAACGTATCTTCATTTAATTCCGATTCGAACCTATTCTTATCCACGGGGTCATCATCTTCCACAAAACTCTTTTCACTAAAAAGACGTATTTCATCCCATTTATTATTTCTAATATCCAAAATAAATACGCTGCCGGCTGCTGTCCAAAATAAATATTCGTCTCTCATCGATACATTCTGAATATCATCTTTTAAAAACTTTGGCCCTATTTTTTTCATTCCATTCTTATCAATTTCATAAAAGCATTTACCCGACCAAGCAAACACCGCCCACTCATTTTCTTCTTTAAGAAAAGAGGCGATCCCTGTTATACCTTTCATCTTGGATACACGTTTCCAAAACAACTCAAACCTGTCTGATTTATATATGCCTTTTTCACAAAGTATGAAAATATTTTTACTTGTAAGAACTATATCATAAATCTTAAAAATACCCGGCGGCAAAAGTATTTTCTCCCATTCTTCCCCTGCGTTTCTTGTCCAATACATACCTTCATCCGTGCCAATGTAAAAATCCGTTTCTCCCTTAATATTTTCAAAACATAAAATACTGCCATTTATAACAGGAGAAATGTTTTTCAACCATTCCGGCGATAAAGCAAAAATCTTTACCACAAACAAATTAACTGCCACCAACAATGTCATTATCAATATAGATCCTTTTGCTTTCATAATAAACCCCTTTGTGTCCCGAAACAGTTTTAAACTCTCTATTCCTATCTAAAGTTCTGCTTGACACATTTCCGATTTTTGATAAAATATATCTTAGATAGAAGCCCTAAATCAGTTCTGTTTTAGGGTCTAAGGCGGGTGAATATCCCCTACCCTCACCCGCCTTTTTTATTGTATGCTTATTTTGTTTTTTGTCAAATGTTTTTGTTTTTAAGCGAAGTGGAAGATGTTTTCTTAACATGGCTTGATGCCATTTTGCTTAAGCTGATTTGAGTAAATTCAGCATCTGTTTATTCATCTTTTTTAGTTCTGTGGTGTCATATACTATAACGGGTGGGAGGTGAAATATAATAAGTTTCGCCACTTCTTGATAATATTTTGGGCTCTTCCGATCAAGACTTATTAGTTTTTCCATTTGATCGAATTCTTGTCCTGTCAGAATTTTATATATTTCCGTTAATGTTATTATGTCGTCATTCTGAAGAGCACGCAATGCAGACAAAACGCCGTGCATATTTATAAAGTCAGAAGAAGGATAGGATTCGAAGACTAATGATTTAACATTTTCAGGTAATTTTCCTATAAACGCTCTATCGCTAAGAGCAACGTCCACGATATTGTTAGAATTCATCGTTAAAGCTGAGACTCTAGCAAGTAATTCATGTTTTGAAACAAATTCGATCTTTTCTTTCATTCTATTATCCCTATTATTTTTACGCGCTATTTTCAATAAATCGGCAGTAAAGACCGTCCTTAAGCCATCTCTAAAGTCTTTCACCAAATCTTTACAAATCACATGAATAAGCGTTTTTTGTTCAGGTATTGTAGGTTGTGGAGTAATTTCAGATACTAAATGCATACCCACTTTTTGTTTTAATACCGCCAATTTTTCTATTCGCTCCTGAGAGTTTCGTCCATAAATGTCATACTGATTAAGCTCTGGAATTTCCATAATAGCTTTCAAGCTTACAGGATTTCGCAACAACCTTGTTCCAGCCTCGGTTAGTTTATAAAGATTTTGTTTTCCACCTTTTCCTGCATATGTCAAAATACCTATAGCCTCCAAAATCTCCAATTCTTTCTGCACAGTTGTTTTTGAATATACCTTAGCAACTTGCTGGGGCGCGACACCTTGTTTCACTGCCCGCTTTTCTCGTTCTTCGAATGAAAGAAACCGTTTAGATTGAAATTCATAAAGTGAAAATTTCCTGTTCTTAAAGAAAGTAACGTATGTAAGAAGTGTATCTATCGCGGATTTAGCTGAACCTTTCGCGTTTGAAACATGCTCAGCGGAAACACTACCCTGAAAATCTGTTTCAATCAATTGGTTTATCGTTTTTGTTATTGTGTCTCTTTTAAATTCAGCTTGTTTCTTTTTGCTTTTGAACTCTTTTTCTGCGGCTTGTGTAGCATTTTGTTTGAGGATTTTAGCCCTGTCCAGTTTTTTATCCAACTCCTTATCAGCTTCTGAATTCGCGCGGCAAAATTCAGTGTATTCTTGTTCTATACTTCCTATCTCTCTCCTTTCTTCTTTAAACGTCATGGACCGCTTCTTTTCAAATATATCTTTACTCTCTTCCCCTTCTTTTCTAATCCGGCTATATGGTCCCTCGGCAATTTTTATAGCTCGCTCTTTTTCTTTTTCTAACTTACTAATTTTATGCGTACATATATTTTTTACCTTTTTTGTCGCTGACTCCATTACGCCCCGGCTTCTACACCGTTTGTCACTATAAGCGCTTCCCGCAAAGTCTATCATCTTATTTCTTTGTTCATAGATTTTACTCCATTCGTTCAGATAGTTCTTTTCCGCAAGGTCTATTATTTTTTGCCTTTGTTCATAGATTGGAGACCATGCCTTTATGTAAGCATCGTCCTTTCTCGGAATTTTTATAGTTTTAAATTTTTGCTCCGCACTTTGTTTGGCATCCTTTATTAATTTTTCTTTTATTTCTTTCAGCTTGCTACTTTCCTTATCAAAAACCTTTTTAGCATCTTCTTGAATTTGCTTACATCTCCTGTCAAAAACTTGTACTTCTTGGGAATACTTCTCCTCGATTTTTTTTATCTCTAATTTCTCTTGGCTCCAAATCTTATCCCGTTCGTCATAAAAAGTTTGATTAATATCTCGTTTTACTTGTTTTTCTGTCTCATATGCCTCGCAACGCCTCTCATAGAACTCGTGTTCCGTTTGCTTTTGAATTTTATAAAATTCGCTATATGTTTGTGAATGCTTCTCTTCGGCAATAGTTTTTGCTTTTTCTTTTTTTCGATATTCCAGGTTTCTTTTCTCTTTATTTTCTTCTTTTTCTTTGCCGATTTGCGTCTCTTGATCAATAAAAATTTGCTTAACTTTTTTTACGGCTTCCTCTTTTTCTGTTTCCAGCACTTCAAGAGTTTTAAGACATTCAGCAGTTACAGCTTCTTTTTTATGTTCAAAAAAATGTTGATCAATTGCTCCAAATATGTTTAGTATTTTGCCTTTTCTCCGCGCTAAATCCTGCAATGTTTTTTCAGGGTTTGCATTTTGCGCCATGTTTTGTTTTAGGGCATTTCTTTCCGTTTCTAACTGCTTAACGTTCCGGTTAACCGTTTCAATGACTTCTGTAAAATCGAACGCTTTTCGTAATGTGATAGGTATTTCGCCAAGCGCCTTAACCACTATCAAAAAGTTCTCTATCTCTTTGCGGGTATTTCCATCTTTTTTTAAATAAAACTCCCAAGCATTTGTAATAAAAGCAAATATTTTTTCAAAATTTTCTTTTATGGAAGGAATTTCCTGAATATTCATAGAAACATTTTTATTCAAAAAAAGAATCCTATCCGGGTGAAATTTGAGCGCTAAATTTCGATAATGGGTTTTTGGAGATTTGTCGCTCGAATTAAAAAACTGTGCTACGGTTTGTTTAATCTCTATGTCATTGGCATTTCCATAAAGACGCCATTCCATAACATCTTGAGAACGCAAACTCATTCTTTGTAATTTTTTTGAGCATTTTTGAATAGTTGCTAAAGCGTCTACATATGGCTGTAAGACTTCAGTTTCCTCGGGCTTGAATTCTGCTTGCTTTTTCTTTTGCTCGTCAAGTTTTGATTCTATTGCGTTTAATTCTTTCTGCGTTTTGATTAACTTCCGCGTTTCTTCAATTTTGCCGAGAACTCCTGCTAATTGTAGCAACAACTCTTCTTCGCTATTTTCTGCACCCCAATAAGCTCTATCCGGGTAGTCTTTTAAGAGAGTCTCGCGCCTGTTTTTCACTAAATACTTTTTTAGAACTTCAATCGTGGGCTTATCTTTTTTGTTTTTCTGCCATCGCAATATTTGTGTTCTTATTCCCAGTTCTTGCTCCTGTTTTAATCCTCTAAACTTCATTATTTCCCAGAATAAAACCGGCAAATTATCTCCTTTACCTTTAACTAAATAAATACCTCTGTCTGAAGCATGCCCAACGAAACTAAGGTTTTCTACATCCCCTGTGATAAGAAAAATCTGGTTTCGCTTAATTAAAGTTTGTATTTCGTTTTTCAGGCTTTCTACCTCCAAACCATTTATAAGTTCCAACAGCTCTCCAATTATAGGCGCATTGTTTTGTATTTTTTTAAGATACCCTTGTTTTGCTTTTTTCCAAATAATGGAATCTATTTCTATTTCATGTTTTCTTTTTGATTTTATCCGTTTAGCTTCTTTTCGAACTGGTAAAGGAATAAGATTTTTTAACAAATCCTTGTTCAACTTTAAATATTCTTGCTCCGTAAAAGTTTCAACATTGTAGCTTTCATCACTAAACTTTATGAAGTGATAATACCGAACATCATCATAAGTTGATGGAACGATATAATATCCATCGGGTAAACTTTTGGATTCTTCTTGTACTTTTTGTAAATCATACGCGACAACAAGTTCCCTGGTTTGATCGTAGGGTCTTTTTATGGTAATATCTTGAACCTCGCGTCCTGTTTTTGCTTGTTCCAACAAATTTGTGCCTTTTTTTAATGTGTACAAAAGTTTCATAAGAATATGCGCTTCAAGTTCTCCTATCTGATTAACCTGTTCGCTATTTAGAGGCCCGAAAATCGACTCGGGAGAAATATTTTCATGAGAAAAACAAATGTTTTCAAAGCAAAGCATAAGTACTAAAACCAATACTATCTGCTTGAAAACTAATGTTTTACGAATATTCTTGTCTTTTTTATGATTATTTGACATTTTTTCCTCAAAAATACATGTTAGTCATCCTATTGACCACTTATGGCATATTTATTACCTAATCTTAATGGCATTACAGTGCTAATAAGTATAGCAAAATAAGCAAATTAAGTCAAGAAAAAGGTTGTTTTCCCCCTTTCCGCCGAAGCACCCCCGGCTTTAGCAGGAAATTTTGTCATTTCCCTTCGCATTCGGCTCGGGGAACCCGCAAGTTTATACAAGAAGACTAACACGGCTAATCATTTATCATTTTTATTTTGTCATTCCCCTTTTGTCATTTGAATTTTGTCATTTAATAGTTATACTTATTTATAATGGATTCTAGATCTTTTCCTAAAAATTTTATGTGGGGCGCGGCAACCTCTTCGCATCAGGTCGAAGGTAACAATTTTTTTAATGACTGGTGGAACTGGGAACAAAATGGAAACACAGAGGCTTCCCTTCTTGCATGCAACCACTACAATAAATTCAAAGAAGATTTTATTCTTGCTAAAGAACTGGGACATAACGCACACAGGCTAAGCTTAGAATGGAGCCGGCTTGAAAAATATGAAAACGTTTGGGATCAAAATGAATGGAACCATTATAAATCCGTTTTAGATGAACTGCACAGATTAGGCATTACTCCGATAGTAACTTTAAACCATTTCACAGTACCTCTTTGGTTCGCACAAAAAGGATCATGGTTAAATCCTAATTCAGTTGAAATTTTCACACGGTTTGCAAAAAAATGCATACAAGAATTAGGGACAAAAATTCAATACTGGATTACAATAAACGAACCTCATATCTTAGCTTTCCTTGCCTATTACTATGGCGACTGGCCGCCTTGTAAAAAAAATTTTAATGAAGCCCTCCTTGTTCTTAAAAACATGCTTAAAAGCCACGCGAAAATTTACACTATTTTCCATAATTACGCGGCGGCAAACCCTCAGGTTTTAAGCCCTAAAATCGGGATAGCAAAAGCAGTAACAGCTTTTCATCCATGCCGTCCGTTTTCACTCTTAGACCGGATAAGCACTGGTTTTAGAAGCTGGCTGCATAATTACAGTTCGGTTTCATCATTAGTTAAAGGCAAAATATTAATTCCAGGACTACCGAAAGAAAAACTTCACGCAAAAAATACACTTGATTTCATAGGCCTTAATTATTATTTTCGTCAGTTTATTCATTACAAAAAACTTCTTGGGGAAGTATGCTCTCTTGATCATCACCCAAATTCCGGCAATACAACTGATATGGGCTGGGAAATATACCCTAAAGGCATCTATGAAATAGTACAAAGCTTTTGCCGTTACAATCTGCCAATAATGATAACAGAAAACGGAATAGCTACAAAAAACGATTCTATCCGGATGGGCTACATTAAAAGCCATCTATCAGAACTAGCTAAAGCTATAAATGAAGGCGCGCCTGTAATTGGATATATGCACTGGTCGCTTTTAGACAATTTTGAATGGGCTGAAGGATATAGTAAACGCTTTGGGCTTGTCCACGTAGATTATAAAACCCAAAAACGCACGATTAAAGATTCCGCGCGTTATTACGCACAAATTATAAAAACAGGTGAGATTAAATAATTAACCTGTCACAACCATTCACAACTAATTCATTACGGGAGGACGCCCTTCGGATATCCTCGGGATTTCCTTCGGTCACAAGACCCTCCCCTACGATATTTTTATTTCCCCTTGTTTACTATTCACCATTTACCTTTCACAATTCAACGGATTCAATTCCTGCAAGCTCTTCCTCATTCAATCTCCAATCAACTGCATTGATATTTTGTTCAAATTGCCCTGGCGTACGGCAGCCGACTATACAGCTTGCAACAATCTTATGGCTAAGAACCCAATTAACAGCTGTTTGTGAAACCGGAACTTTATATTTTTCCGCAATATTTTCAAGCGTTCTTACCAGTTTTTGCGCCTTACTCCAGAATGGTTCTTTATAATACTTATAAAAAAAACTTTTAACGTCTCCTTTTGAAAATGAAGGAGGCGCTTTATATTTTCCGGTTAATATGCCCCCGCCTAAAGATCCATACACCAGAATTGATATTTTGTTTTCCGCGCAATAAGAAACAAGTTCTTTTTCTATTTCTCTATCCAAAAGAGAATATTGAACCTGATTGCTTATAACGGGCGCGATAGAAACAGCATCCTCTAAAAGGTTTCTACTAAAGTTGCATACACCAATAAATTTTATTTTTCCTTCCTGAATGAGTTTTTTAAACTCACCAAAAGTTTCAGAAAGCGGCGTATTGGGATCAGGCCAATGACACTGATACAAATCTATGCTTTCAACATTAAGACGCCTGAGAGAATTCTCTATTTCCTGCCGAACGAATTTCGCGCTTAAATTAGGCCTGACGGACACCCCTTTGCCTTCAAGCCCGCATTTTGTAGCTATCATCACTCGTTTTGACTTTTTTTGTAATGCACGGCCAATAACTTCCTCTGCACGGCCGTAACCGTATATTGGAGCCGTGTCTATCAAATTAATACCTCGTTCTATCGCTTCCTCAATAACACGAATAGAAACACTATCATCAACTTTACCCCATACATCGCCCCCAAAAACCCAAGATCCAAGAGAAATACTCGACACTTCCATATCAGAATTACCAATCTTTCTATATTCCATATCCCCCACCTCTCTTTTCTTCGCGTATTACATGTCGTTTAAAAGTTATTACGGGAGGACGCAAGGCCCTCCCCTACATATTTTTTATTATATTCACCAAATATGTTTTTCCTGTTTCCAATTACAGAAATTAATTGTACATAACAGATCCCGGATATCCAGATTTCATCAAGATTCCGGGATGACAATTCGGGACATTATTTTTTGAATTTGCTATAATATCGTTTTTGTACCGGACAGGCGTCCCTACAAACCAGCTAACTGGCTAACCGGCTAACCGGCCAACCGGCTAACCAACTTGACCCTGTGATACTTCTATGATACTCTTTTTTCATGAAAAAGCTATTACCTATTATAATTATCATTGTCTTAATAACAACCGCATTTTTAATAATCTGCCGGTTATTTGATACAAATTTCGCGAATTCTACAATTGACTGGTTTTCTTTTCTTGTAGGAATATTTTTGATAACTGAAGCAATTTATAAAATACGCAAATATCCAACTGCTTTTTTCCCTGACCAGTTTTTGCGGACTATACGAATACTAATAGGCCTTTGTATATTTACTGTCCATTTAATACAGTTTATTTGGGGCATTGACTGTAAAATACTTGAAAGCGCGTTCACTCAGAGTTTTATAGACTGGACTGCTTTCATCGCAGGAATATTTCTACTGGTTGAAGGGCTTTTTAGCCTTTCTTTGAAAAAAAATTTTTCCTGGAAAAATCAGGGCTTGAGGCTTATCCGTACAATAATCGGCACCTGTGTATTTACCATACACCTTCTCCAATTTATGCGGTTTTAACTTTTTAAACATCCCAATTCAATTGTTAATGTTTCATCTGCTGCGTGTAACGTGAAACGTGTCACGTGCAGCGTAAACACATTACAATGCCTTCAAAACCGCATCCTGCGCTTCTTTCCAATCGTCTATTTCGCCATAATCTATTTTCTTGATTTTTAATAGGACTAAACCTTTAAGCAAATTCTCTAAACTCAGAGCCTTGATGCTGTCAGCATCTTCTACCATAATACTAAGTAACGCTTTGACTTTCTCAGCCATCTCGGATCGTCCTGTTCTTACATAATCAATAAGCCCTGCTCCAATCACAACATGCAGAACTTCATCTAATCTTTGGCCTTCTGCAATCTCCTCTTTAACAACACCGGCAACTTTATTAAGCTGCTTAAAAGCTTCAATATCTGCCTGCTTCATATCATTCGTTACATAAGCCAAAAGAAGCGCATTTTCATCCTTTTTAAATGCATCTGTTGCCAATGCCTTCTCTCTAGCCTCTTTTAATGCCCCTATATCACCTTTTGTGTAAAAAAACACTCTTATACTCGCATAATATTTTTTCTCTATAACTCTGGCAGTACTTTGGACAACACCCTGATGTTTGGATCTTTCTACCAGCATTTGATCTTCTGTAAGCGGAATTAAAATTGCATATGGCGCAGTGTGACGCATAAGGCATAAAAGATCTTTTGCCTTGCGGCCTTCCAGTTCCAAAAAAGCAGCCTTATAGAATAAACTATCCATTTCATTTTTTGGCACTTCTGCCACAAGCTTTTCAAGCTCTTCAATAGACATTTGTTTAACTCTGGAGTGAATTTCTTCTCGATTCATTTCCGCAAATTTCTGCCCTACTAAAGCCGCATCTTTTGTCATAATTTCACGCGCAAAAGGAATTCGTTTAAAAAGATCATCTGAAACATACGGCTCAAAAGACGCCTGTTCAAGTTCCACAGGTTTTTCCGGAATATCTTCAAAAAATGAAATACCCGCTCTTCCTTCATCTTTAGAATACTGAACTGCTGCTTCTGCTTTCGCATCCAAAAGTTCGGCTTCATGTATTATTTGTTCCTGCCCGGTTAAATCCGAAACAGAACTCACACCAGCGCTTATAGAAGGTTTCCAGCTTAGTTCTGTTCCTTTGCTTAAAACATTATAAACGATTGGCTGTCCATTAAATTTGATTTCCTGCAGTTTCGCATTAATTGCGGTAAATACTCTCCGCAAAGTATCTTTAAATTCTGTTTCTTTGCCTTCAAAATAACCAATAATCACAAGTTCATCCCCCGCGCCCTTCTGAACAGTAACTGCCGTGCTTTCATTTTTATCCGCAAAAGCATTTCCAAACTCTTCGTTTATAATAGGAATACCTTTTAATTTTAAAACATCACCGACTTCAACAGGAGCCTGCGACAAAAAATCAAAATCAGCATTAATTCTAAAAACTCTTCCCTGCTTTCGCTGCTGCAATTTTTCAGAAAACTTGCGCATAAGCGTATTAATAACATTCAATCCAGTCGGGACACCGTAAACTGTTTCAAAATTCAGGGATAATACTTTAGAAACAAAAGCTTCCACATCCTGAGTTAAATTATCCAATTCTACTCCCTGAGGATTTGCCCCTATCCTTTCCTGCAATGCTTTTAATTCCGCTTCTACCTTAGTATAATCAGGGATATATTTCGGCAGTCCAAAATAATCAAACAAAACTTTTAAGTCTCCGTCATTCTTAGCTTTACTGATCCAGTCTTTTATCGTTTCATCCGCAAAAAATACCCTCTTTATCCCGTCGGCTGGAACAGTATTGGATATATTTTTCTGCGCCAGAACATCCCGAACCCTTCGTGAAGCCCATGGAATAAAATTATCAGCGAAATACTTATTTTCAGCGAAAATTATTAAATCACGGCTATTGTAAATTGTATCCCTAACCTTGTTCTTTAAATATTCATCACGCGCTAATAAATCTACTGTTTTTTCAAACTCACTGATTGAACTTATGCCCAAATCGGATTTATACGCCTCAAGCTCATTCAAAATTTCAACAGGGGGGCTATTTATTTTGCTCGCTAGCCAATCCTTCACATTTTGGGGAACTTTCTTTTCACGGCAAATACCAAATAATTTATCTAAAAGCACCTTTTGTTTTTTGTCCTGATATTTCTCTGTCACACTTATATTAATATCTTTAGCACTTGGTTCAGAAGCACTCATAATGACGTTAAATACTTTTGTTTCTTTAAGACCGGATTTTTCCGCTTCTTCTCTGGCAAGCGCAAGAGAAGATTCTAATAGCTTATTCAAAAATTTTTCAAAAGCCTGTTCATTATAATCTTCTTCAACCGTAAAAATGTAATGCCATCTGCCGCCATACGGATTGTAATATGTAGTAAATTTTACACCTATATCGCTTAACTCATCTTTTTCCTGTTCGATGAATTTGTAAAATGCTTTTCCAAACTCATCTCTCAAAAGGTCAACCCCGGTATGTCCGTATATTTCGTTTAGATCCCTTACGGCTGAAGCTTCCGCGGTAACAACAAGAATGCTTTTACCAGCTTCAATCTGATTCATAGCTTTATGCAAAGCAAACTTTTCCGGAACAGCAGTTTTCACTACAGGATTCGTCGTTAAAACTTCGAAGGATGCCCGGGCAATATCTCTCATTTCCCGTACTTTAGGTGACAATTCCCCTCTTGACGGAACAGAAGGTACAGTGGGCACCGAAATAGGCTGCGCAATCTCATCCAAAAGCTCTGTAACAGTTAAAAGTTCGGGTTCTGCGTTTTCTTCCCCAAAAATAACTTCGCCTTCTTCATCTTCAACTGGTCTATTATCTGCCCGTACCAAAACTATCTTTATATTCCGGCCTTGTTCCTGTTTTGCTCTGACAATAAGTTCTCGTATATATACCGCTGCGTTAAAACTGTCTATTTCTCGTTCGCCCCAAACATCTTTTCCTAATGATGAAAGACGGCTAGCGTATTGAAGTGTTGAAGTTTTCGCAAGAACTGAAGTCAGCATTCGCTGGATATTAGTTGTCTGGCCCGCAAGCAAATCAAAATACGGGCACTCATAACCTTTTTCACTTGTAAATTTTGGAATTATGGATACATAAGAAATATTTTTACTTTTAAAAAGATCGCACAGGTTTTCCGTATGGAATCCGCCCGTCATAAGTACAGCTGTTTCAACATTTTCCCGTTCAGGATGAAATTTCAGGTTTTTAATAAAAACTTTATCTCTTTCAAAGGAATACTCGTAAAACCCGGATATCCTGCCCCGGTAATCATCCAACATAAAAATTGACGCAGAAGGCCTGGCGTCTATTTTATATTTCGGCGCTTCTTTTTCGATGAAATCAACATAATTAATTATTCCAAAAGAATCTTTATTCGCAAGATAATATTCATAATCTGTTTTTGTCAGTGAAATATTAAAAATGTTTTTGGTTAGCGCCAAATTTCGGGAAAGGTTAGTAAGCTGCTGGTCAATATCATTTTTATATAAAGGCTCTTTTATTTTCGACTCCAATTCATCAAGCTCTTTCATAACATGAAAACGGTTAACTGCTTCATATGTCATCACATATGTAATATAATTGGACAGCTCAGAAAAACGGCTAATCTTGATCTTAACTTCTTCAGCTTTAGTTAAAAGATAGCTATAAAAGTTTTTGCGGGAGATCTTCTTTGTTTTAAAATCAACACTTTTGGAAACAAGTTCTGCTATCTCATGTTTGGAAAGACTGTTTTTAAGTTCATCTATCAGAATGTTTCTTTCCATATTTGCTTTTTTAAAATCTATTTCATCTTCCTGCTCCATTGCCTGGATCAAAAGATACAAATTATTAAAACTTTTTACGTCAATTGCCGCATCATTTGCTTTTGCAATTAAAAATTCAAGGTATTCCCGAAACCCCAGGTTCCCTGACTTGTAGGCACCATACGCTATGTCAAACTTCAAAAGTTCCGGCGAAAAAATATGGCGTTTTAAATTATTTAAAATATGTGTCAATTCGTTTAAATATTTATCCACTTCAGGTTTATATTTTAATGAATCGCGGTAAACCTGAAGATTATCCAAATATAAATCCTTGTCTTCTACCCCCCACAGCATTACTTTTTCAGGATTGTTAACAGCATAAAACTCAGCCCCATTAATTTCACCCTGTTTAACAAAGTAATCGGCAACTTCTTTTCTGATTGTTTCTCCGGATATTGACGTAAAAACACCTAGATCATATTCACCTACGCCACCTTCCAAATTTATTACACTTACACCATATTCTTTATTTAAATAATCAAGGATATCCGAAATCTTACGCTGAGCATAATAATTACAATGCGCATCCTGAATATGAATGACAACCATATTTGAATCGCCGTTATAGGCATATTTAACATCGCCAAGATGCGCGGGAATAGTAAAAGTATTGGTATCAAGTACGGCAAAATGCCCGTATGCCGGCGGCGCCACAGGAATATCATAACGCGCACGGTTTAGATCCACGGCAGCCCAAGCATCCTGAAATACAAAACAAGCGCAAAACATTGCTACCAATGCACAAGTTAAACCCTTTTTCATGTTTTTGTAGTGTTTGTTATCCATAATATTACTTTTAAAAAGTGTTTATTAAGTAAAAATACCACACCTTTCCCTTAATTATTGTACAGTATTAGTTTACACCTCTTGGAAGGACTATTCAATTAATGCAAGGTAGCTTTTTTAAACCCTAACTTGATGCCAATAATACATTGCATGCAACCAAAAAACAGGCGCTTCCCTCCTTCGGAAAGTTGGTTAATCAGCTTCCTGTTTTGCGTCAATAGCTTTACGCGCCGGGCCGGAACGCAATAGTTCAAACTTATCAAGGAATTTTTCCTGAAAATTCTGCATGTAAAGAAAAATAGCCGGGGTTACAAAAAGAGTTATGACCTGGGCGAATATCAATCCTCCCATTACAATAAGCCCCAAAGGGCGGCGTGACGCACCGTCCGCGCCAAATCCGAGAGCAATCGGCAGGGCGCCAATTATTGTTGAAGCACCTGTCATAAGTATAGGACGAAATCTAACAAGACACGCGTTATATATAGCCTCTAAGTCAGTTTTTGCGCCTTCTTCTAAATTTTGGTTAGCAAAATCTACCATTATGATTCCGTTTTTTGAAACAATACCTAAAAGCATAAACATACCGATATACGCGTACATAGAAAGTTCTGAATGGCACAGATAAAGCGTAGCCAACCCGCCAAACGCGGCAGGAGGCAAAGTCGTAAGAATGGTAAAAGGATGTACGTAACTTTCATACAAAATGCCTAGAATAACATACATAATAAATATCGCAATCAAAAGCAGTACACTTAAACTTTTTACAGCATCTTCAAATTCCTGCGCTTCTCCCTGGAGTTCTCCCGTTACACCCGCGGGCATAAGCTTGGAAGCAATCTCTTCCAAAGAACGTGTAGCGTTCCCTAGCGGCATATCACTTTTCAGGTTAAACGATATTGTAGCTGAATTAAGCCTGTCAAAGTGCGGCACATTTTGCGGCCCAACACCTTCGTCCCATTCCACAATAGAACTCAAAGGCACTAACTCTCCTGTCGAGCTTGAACGTATATAAAGCTGTCTGAGATTTCGCGGATCTTTTTGATATTTTTTGTCGAGTTCTACTACTACATAATACTGATCGATTTCCGTTTTGTATAACGTAGTTTTGCCCTGCGCGAAAGCCAAACTGAGTCCATATTCTATATCCCTCGCTGTAATCCCTAAACTCGAAGCCCGGTCTCTCTGAATTCGAATATTTAACTGCGGCATATTAAGTTTTACACTGTTCTGTACATCAACAAACCCCGGAACCTTTTTGACCTCTTCTTCAAACTCTAAAGCACATTTGTACAAACTAGCACTATCCATTCCTTTCATCACATATGAATACTTTGAACCTGAAGCCGTACTCTCTCCTCCGGTACTTATTTGAAGCGCGGGAATAGCTTCAAGATATACATTCCCGCGTACAAGCGTTTTCATTTTTTCTCTTAACCCGGCAACAAATTTATCCATTGGTTTTCTGCCTTTTGCGCCTTGCGGTTTTAATACCGCGTAAAACAGCCCGGTACTTTGATCCGAACCGGCCTGTAACCCGGTTACCGTAACAATCTTATCTATACTCGAATCATCCTGCATAATAAGATCAATTTCATCCTGAAATTTTTGTATTTCATCAGTTGAAGTCCCCAAAATCATTTCCATTTGACCATCAATCGCGCCACTGTCTCCTGTTGGAAGAAACGTTTTAGGCAAAACCATAAAAAGCCAAACCGATCCCACTACACACGCAATCCACATACCGATAGAGACAAGTTTATACTGCAAAACCCATTTAAGTAGCATCGCGTATTTATCTCTCATTATACCGACAAATTTATCAGTAAATTTTTCTACTTTTGTTTTCGAGATACTTCCACCGGAAACTTTCAGCATACGCGCGCACATCATAGGTGTAAGTGTAAGCGCTATTATTGTTGAACAAATTATTGCGATAACAACCGTTAAAGCAAATTCACTGAAATTACGGCCTACTACCCCGCTCATAAAAACCAACGGAATAAACACGGTTACAAGCGCGAGGCTCGTTGAAATAACGGTTCCCGTAATTTCTTTCATGCTTTTAATAGCCGCTTTAATCGGCTTTAATCCTGCCTCAACATGCCGCTCCGTATTTTCCAAAACAACTATAGCATCGTCAACTAAAAACCCGACGGAAAGGGTAAGCCCCATTAAAGACAAGTTATCCAAACTAAATCCCGCGGCAAGCATAAAAATGAAAGTGGCAAAAATCGTAAAAGGAAGCGTTATCCCCGGAATAACCGTATCAGAAAGTCTTCCAATAAACAAAAATATCACTAATACAACCAGTACAAGCGCTATAAACACTGTATTTCTTACATCATTAACTGATTCCACTATTTGAATGGACCTGTCATAAAACACATTTAGATTTACTGCTCCAGGTATTTCCTCTTCAAGTTCTTTCAGCACATCTCTGATTCTTTCAGCCAAAGCAACGGTATTAGCCCCACTTTCACGGCTAATAGCAATATGAACACAAGCAGACTGCCACTCTTCGCCATCTTTGTAATACATAACTCTAACTACGTCGTTTTGATTGCCATCAACGCATGTCGCTACATCCCGCAAATACACAGGTGCGTTATTCCGATAAGTCACTATCAAATTTGCATAATCTTCCGCTTTTAATAACTGGCCCTGCGGTTCAATTGAAAACGCACGCAATGGCCCGTTAATACTTCCCGCGGGAATAATAACAGTTCCGGTTTTAATTGCATCCGCGATCTCATTGATTCCAATTTGATAAGAAGCAAGCCTATCAGGATCGACTTGAACTCTTACCGCGGATTTGGCTCCCCATACATCCACTTTTGAAACACCTTTAACCATATTAATCCTTTGGCCTATTGTAGTATTACCATAATCATAAAGCTGGCCGGGAGTAAGCGTATCTGAGGTTACCGTAAGATGCATTATTGGTTTATCGGAAGGGTTATCTTTATCGTAAGTTGGAGGTTCAGGCAAGTCATCCGGCAAATTACCCGCAGCTCGTGAAATAGCAGCCTGAACGTCCGGTGCCGCTAAATCAACACTTATGCTTAAATCAAATGTAAGAGTAATTGTGCATTGGCCTTCGGTATTATCAGAAAGAATAGTTTGAAGCCCCTGGATTTGCATACATTCGTTTTCCAGAGGATTTGCCACGGTTGAAGCTACCATTTGAGGGCTCGCGCCCGGATAGCTGACGTTAATAGTTATAACCGGATAATCCACAACAGGAAGATCGCTTACAGGAAGCGAGAAATAGGCCCCTGCACCAAAAATGAGCGCCGCCATCATAATAAGCGTTGTCATAATTGGTTTTCTGATAAAAACTTCAGAAAAAAGCATATTTTGTTAATCCTTTTGTTAGCGTAACACGCTGCATATTTCACATGCATTAATTTAACGGACAGGCACAGGGGCCTGTCCCTACGTATGGAGAGGTGCGACTTTCCATTGTATCTACATCAATAGACCGGCCACAACCGGCATAACCGGCTAATCAATAACCTTAACCAAAACTCCAGGCCTTAGCCCCATCTGTCCGGACGTTACAGCTTTTTCTCCTGTCTTTACACCTTTTTCAATTACAATATAGTCTTCTTCTTTTTGTCCTACAGTCACGAGCCTTAAATCAGCTTTATTCTGCGCGTCTATCACAAAAAGATAACTTCCCTTTTGTCCAAGCTGAACCGCTGAATACGGCGCCAAAACCGCATCTTTAATTGTTCCTAAAATAAGCTGAACTTTCGCAAACTGCCCCGGCCATAACGCCCTGTTTTTGTTATCAACTGTTGCGCGCAATAAAACTCTTCCGGTTTGATCATCCACTGAATTTTCCAGAAAATCAAGTTTTCCTGTATAAGATGAAGTATCATCGCCGGTTACAGTAAGCACCACTTTCAGGGTTCCCTCAGCCATTGTTTTCCTAACTCGTGGGAGCTCTTTTTCCGGAATGGTAAAATCCATGTAAAGCGTATCAACCTGTTTCACATTAACCAAAACCGGCCCGGTATTAGCAGAAACAATATTTCCCGGATCAACCTGCCGAACTCCCGTTACACCATTAATCGGTGAAACTATATAACAATATCCCAGATTTATTTTTGCAAGCTCTATTTCAGATTTGTCAACTTCCACCTTAGCCACAGTCACTGCTACATCCGTTTCATACTCTTCAAATTCCTGTTGTGAAATTAATTCTTTTTTTAAAAGTCCGACATTTCTTGCTAAGATATCTTTTTTAAGCCTAAGTTGGGCCTCATCTTCCAGTAAAGTTGCTTCAGCTTTATTCAGGCTCGCTTTATATTCACTCGGATCAATAATAAAAAGTTGATCGCCTATTAAAACATCCTGCCCTTCAACAAAACAAACCTTTTTAATCTTTCCGGTAACCTGCGACCTGATGTCAACATCCTCGGGAGACACCAATGTCCCGAAAGAATCAATATACATTGGAACATTTTTCTTAATTACCTGCTCAATTTTTACACTTTTAGGATGAATCTTTTCATGTTTAGAACGTTTTAAATGCTTTTGCATTTGAACAAAAGACGTAATTACAAATATCGCCACGCAAATACCAATAATAATCTTTTTATTTTGGTCAGACAAATTTTTATAATGAAAAATCTTATCAAGATCTAATTGTTTTTTCGAATTGTCCGGCATTGTCGTCCCCTTTTTAGTTAGCCGGGTAACCGATTAGCCGATTACCCGGTCAAACAAATGCTATTTTAAATCTTTTGCGCTAAGCGTGCCCATTGCCCGAGCAAGACCCGCTGATGATACAAATAAATCTTTTTGTGATTCTACAAGTTTGCTTCTTGCTTCCTGCAATTGACTTTGTGCTTCCAAAAGATCAAGTATACTTTTAATACCCGATTTATATCCTTCCAACGCCAAATCATGTGAAGCTTGCGCCGTTTCCAGGAAAGATTTACTAAACACAAGCTTTTTAACAGCTGTTTTTAAATTATAGTATTTAGTCCATACGTCACTGGCGGCATTAAGTTCCGTTTGTTTCAATTGTTCACGTTCCGCATCCAGCTCAGCTTGAGCCTGGCGCCGTTTTGAGTATTTATAGAAGCCGTCAAAGATATCCCAATTAACGCTGAAATATCCTGAACAATCGTAATACTGCCAATTTGTCTCTTCATCTCCAAAAAACCTGTACCATCTTTTTTCCGCGGATCCCGTAATATTTAATGTAGGCCATAAATCTGAATTCGCTACTTTAACTGCTTCCTCTTTTGAATATAAAACTGCTCTTGCCGCGCCTATGTCCGGCCTTTCTTTTAAAGCTGATTCAATAAGCATACTCACATTTTCCGAAGTAATATTTAACGGAACATTCTCGTCCGGAGCGGTAATTTCAAAATCAAGATCAGGCGCAAACCCCACTGTTTCGGCTAAATCGCCTTTTGTTGTAAAAACTGTGCCTTTGGCATCTTCTAAAGAATAAAGAGTATCTTCATAATTGGATTTTGCCTGGAGCACGTCGAGTTTAGAAGCTAACCCTGTGCTGAATTTAATTGAAGCCGCCTCTAACGCGGTAGAAGCGTCTTCAACATTCGCTTTTTTCGCCTTCAAATCAGACTGCGCGCTGTAAAAGCTATAATAAGCCTTGGCTGTATCAAAAAGTAAATCCTGAATTGTACGGTTGAACGTAAAATTTGCTGAAATAACTTCCTGTGTAGCCTGCCGCACAGAAGCGTCTCTGCCTCCAAGATCGAGTATCATGTAAGTAATAACCGCTTTAGGGCTGTAATTGTAATTGTTGGAATCTTCTATTTTACGCGTAGCAACTTTCTTCTGCCTGGTAATATCCCCTGAAACCGTACCTTGAGGATAATATTCACTTTGGGCTTGTTTTACTTCCGCTTCGCGAGCGCGCGCTTTCTGCCAGGCATTACGTATAACCGGATTATTAGCAAAAGCCATATCCACAAGTTCCGCTAAAGTTAACGGCTCTTGATCAGTTATTTCTTCTTCTCGTATTAAGTTCCATACTTTGTCCGGTTTTTTGATTGTTTTTTCCCATTTGGGCGGGACCCATTCTAAATCAGGTTTCGGCGGAGCTTTTAGCGTCTGACAACCTGCTATAAAAAAAACCGCAAACACATAAAAAAACAAAAATATGTATTTCGCGGTTTTTTTTGTCATAAAAGTTTTTCTAAAAATGGTATTACTATTATTATAATTTAATTACTCACTTCGCTGATCAACTTTTATGATATGATACCCTGAATGAAAAATATTTACAACAAGAAAAAGGACAGCTGCCATTTTGTTAAAAAACATTTAAATGGCAGCTGTCCATTTTTTACAACACAAATAACTGGTTAACGGGCTAACCGGCCAACCGGTTAACAAAATTACGCCCTTATCCAAGCTTCTCTGGCGCGTTCATATATATCACGCTGTTCATTCACATTAACAGGCATTATGGGTAAAACTTTTATAAATTTATTCAATGCTGATACAAATGCCTCAACATCGCCCTTTGCTAAATTAACGATATCCTCACAGTTTAAATTAAAATCCTTTGCGGGCTGTCCTTGTTTCAAATACAGTTTCATCAAACGCGCTAAAGCCGCTGCGACAAAATTACTTTCTTTGTTTATCCTCTCATCTTCGGCAATTTCAGACAAAATTAATCCGAAAAATATACTTCGCGCTAACCCTGTATGATCATAATTATATCCAACAGGTAAAATTATTGTTTTTTCTAGAGGGTTTTCTTCTTTTTTAAGGGGAAACCCTAACCTGGCCCACTTGTCATTAACCGGACTTGCAGGAAACTCTTCACCTTTATCAACCTGAAGAATTGTAATCGTATTTTTGCGGGACATTTTAAAACCTTGCGGTAAAGATTTTTTCTTAATGCCAAAATCTTCATATTGTTCTGCATTAACTTCAAGTTCAGGATTTTTACCCGAATAAAGTTCAACATTAATATGTTCCGTCTTCTGCATTGTTTTAAGCAATTCTTTTACTTCTTTCGATTCAATATTCTTAAGTGTTTCAATCTGAATTCTTATAAGTTTATCCGTTTTTTGTTCCGTGCCGCTACCCCCGGCTAAACAGTCAGCAGTATCACTCATAAATGAATCTATACCGCTGGTCATTCCCAGCGACATGGCAGGTGATGACTCAAGCTTTTCAGGAGCTTCCACCTGCACGGCTTTTTCCGCCTCCGGGATGGACATAACAGGGATAGGAGATTCTTTTTTTGTTTCATCACAAAGAACGCCTAAATTTGAAAGAAATGTTTCAGTTTTTTCTGAAAACAGAATCTTTTCATAGCGTTCCTGAAAAGAAATATCGGAAAAATGTTCTTTTGATATATTAATCCAGACAACATCAGGGAATTCTTCTTTTGCCTTCACAAGTATTGGGCCATCTTTTAACATCAAAGCTCCGTACGGCGCGTAATCATTTTCTCCTTTGTTTTCTAATGCTTCTTCTATTTTCTCCAAGTCGCTTTCTTTGTAATCAGGATCAAATAGTTGTGCCTGTTCTTCAGAAACCACCATTGAAAAATCATCAAACCCTTCCATTCCATATCCGCCAAGATCTATCATATAATCCCGCCATCCCGGAATAGTAAAACACATTTCACCTTGTTTTGCTATTTGAGCTATTACTCTTACCATTCCGCCGGCTGTATCATACTTTACATTTACCTGCAGATACATTCCGTTATTTATTTTTTTAAAATCTACTACTCCCTTTCTTTTTCCACCCACCTTTTTAATCTGAAGATGTCCAGGTCCTGTGCTTGCCGGCTGAAAAGACCCGCGTAACATTCCGTTAACAAAAAACGTTTGATGAGGATTACTTAATTTACCTTTTCCAATTTCTTCTTTTAGTTCTTCCGAAATTATTCTGCCTCCATGAAGCATAATATAATCAACCACTTTTTTTGACGCGTTATTAAACTGTCTTTCATTATAAATCGCGAACTTCATAATATTCACATCTTTTATTTTAGCTACACCTTCTATATGCCGCCAGTAGAGCCCTGGTTCTTTTTCTTCTTTAACCTCTATTATACCTTCCGGGAGTTTTCGAACGTCAATATAACTTTTACCGCGATCATTTTCCACCATATTGTCTTTATCAGAAGTAAACCTCATACCTTCGGGCATTATCCATACTAACCCTGCCATAATCTGTACAGCTTTCGCGACTTCAATAGATGTTTCATCATTACCTGAAAACTCAACAATCCCGGCTATTAAACTTTTTGTGAAATCCAGAATATTTTCCCGCGCCTTTGGTTCTTTTTCATATACTTCCAACAAATTATTTAATATTTCCGCGGGAACATCCAGGTTTTCTATTTTGTTCTGAAACGCTTCTCCTGTAAAAAATAATCTCATTGCTTCGTTTGTTTTACCTTCTAGAACAAGTTTCGATATCTTATAAATTTCATACTTTTTGGGCTGTTTTGCAGCATTCGGGATATTCAGCTGACTCCATATTGATTTGGCTTCCTCTTTCATTCGTGTAATCTCCTCCATTTTTTCTCGAGCTTTATCTTTCGCTTTTTTTCTGGCTATAAGTTTGCTTATATACCTAAGTTCTTCCGCGAATTTACTTCTCGCGCCTAAAACACGGCTAAGGCGTATTGACGTTGCCTG
>JBDRLO010000075.1:0-26679 GCA_043812935.1 Candidatus Omnitrophota bacterium | reverse complement strand
TTGGCGTTAATTTTTTAAGCTGCGAAATGAATTCCTCTAAAAGAGTTAGTTGTCCTGTTACCAAGTTAAAACTTTTTGGCGGGTTTGTTTCATTAGCGAGCTTCGCCAATATTCTTTCCACATCTCCAATATAAACGTAGTCCCGCGCTTCTACTGGAATTTTCGCCGTCTCCCCGCTTAATCTATTTAAGATCAGGTTATGGACCCGGTTATGCCTGTCACATCCCGGGCCATAAACATTCCCTAACCTGCAATTAACAGTATTTTTCATCCTAAAAGCAAAAGTTTCTCCCAATAGCTTTGATATTGTATAGGCATTGACTCCTTTCGGAATCTTGAATTTTGCCAGGAAACTTCTTGAAAAGCCTATTAATTCTTCTTCAACATTACCCTCTAGCTTTTTTTCTTTCATATATTTATCAAATTCCGTGACAGCGTTTTTTATCCAAAACTTCACATCTTCCCGTTCAGATATGCCTGCTACTACATATGTTGAAGCATTTATGAAACGGATGACATCGGCTCTATTTGAATTTTTAATCAATTTGTCAATTACGCCAACCATAAAACCATTTGTCGCTTGAATTTCTTCTTCTGTTTTATCAACTTTTCTCCCCACGATTCCCGCAAAATGATAAAACACATTGTTTTCTAAAATCATTGTTTTGAGTTTCTCTACTGAGAATAAATCTCCCTCTTCAATTTTTACCTTCTCAATCTCCGTGCGATTAAATATATTCGTTAATTTATATCCGGAGTCCTCTTGAACCAAAGCGGTTAAAAGATGTCCTTGTTCGAATAAAACCTTTGAAAAGGAACTTCCAAGTTCCCCGGTAATTCCTGTAATTGCAATACTTTTTTTATCACCTTTTTCGTCTATCGTAGCTATTTTTTTCAAAGAGTGTTTCCGTACATCAATTGCTCGACCGGCATAAATAAAATCATCATGATTTTTCGCTTCTTTATATTCAGTTACTTTTCTGCCAACACAATGAAATCCAAGTTCTTCATAAACTTTTTTCAAATATAAAGTGTCGGCATCAAATTTTACCGTTAAGATCGGATCATAATCTTTTTCTATGTGATAATATCCCTTCTTCAACAAGTTGTCCGCTACCTTTGTCATCATCATGGCGCCAATACCCATTCCTTTATATTTGGGATCACGAGCGAATCCATGAATGTACAAACATCTTTTTCCCACCTTTTCCATTTCTTTGTCTGCAGGCCGTTCATATGCCAATAATAGTCCAACAGGGTTACCAGAACCGTCCACTGCTACAACGCTGTGTTCCCATTTTCCCAGAAAAATCTTATCACCGTTTTTACGGCCATAATCTCCGTCATTCCATCTGTCACGAAGCAATTGACTTGAAACCCAATTAACATGAGGAATTGTATTTTGCAGCGCAATAAGTTTATCTATATGAGTTTCGGCAAATGGTTTTGTTAGTGGTTTCACTCTGACGGAAAATTTCTTATTTCCAAAATCTTTTTCAGGAGTTAACCTATCGGTTTCTTTTGTTATACCGTCTTTTTTCTTATAAACCACGTATCCGTTTTGATTGACGTATTGAGCAAACCTTACACCCGGCGCTTCTTCTATATCTTCTCCTTCATACTTATACGAAAGAATTTCGCCATCAAACTGAACTGTTTTAAGGTTTCTTCTTACAGCCGGATCAACAGGCAAATGAGAATGCGTAGCATAAACATATTTTCCTTTTTTAGTAAATTTATAAAGTTGTCTGAACCATTTCACGTTATTCACTGTTGTATGTTCACCTGCAAACCCAGGCATCTTATTTATAGCAAGGTCAGCTCCATTTTCTAAACCCTTTATTTTATTCATGTGAAAAAAGTCATATTTATGTAAAAACACTTTCACTTTGACCAAAGTCTCTATATTTTGCAGTTCCAGAACTAGTATGTCATCTTTATTTTTTTCATCAGAAAAATAATTGAGACAAATTAGCTTAGCAAATGCGAAATGCTCATTTCCTTGAAACTGATTGTACAATCTCTCTATAAGAACTGGGGCAGCATAACCTAATTGTGAGCAATCATCAACAAGATGTACTTCTTCGGTATAAGGAAACTCTGACAATATATCTTCTAAAAATCTGGCATCTTTGCCAAAAGAAGGATATAAAATGGTTTTTATCTCTTTTCTGGGGATGCCCTTCCAAAAAATTTCGCTATTCTTCAGACACCTAACATAGATATTCGTTTCATCATCCAAAGCAAACACTGTGTCCTTTGTTTTGTCTCCTTTTAGAGAATATTGTATTGAACACAAAGTCTCGCCATTTCTGATGATGGGTAAAGTGATACCAATTAACTCATCATTTTCACGCAATTCTTCTATTTCGTTAAACCCTAATCCGTTTAATAATATTTCAGATTTACCTTCTGATTTTTTTGAATGCTGTTTCAAATGATTATTTATATCGGATATAACTGTATGTTTTGAAATCGCGTTTTGAAGGTTCCTGGCTATAAGGAAACTTATTTCAATAAAAGCCCATTTGTTTTTAAAGATTTTGCTAAAATCATGTATCTCTGGAATATAAATATCTCGCAGATTAGTTGATACGTCTTGTATGGGATTTGTATTTAGTGTCGGCACCAAACAAAAAGGGGAAGCACTATCTTCCGCGCTTGAAATTATATTTGAACAAAACGCGACTAACAATACTATTACTAATGTAACTTTTATTGATTTAACGAAATGCATGATAGTTGTATTTTATACTAGACCAATCGTTAAGTCAATAACAACAACGCAGGTGTCAAAGACACCTAAGTCCCAACATTAAAATGGGTTACGTTAGAACAATCTGTCCCGGTGACTTAAAATTTATATGCCCAAAGATCTTTAGACTCGTTCGTCCGCCTTCGGCGGACTCACTATCTCAAGATGACAGGAAGAAGATTGTTTTGGTTAGGAGAACTGAACCAATGCATAAATTATTTTTTTACAATTTTTTTCCAGGTATCACGAAGGGATACTATACGGTTAAAGATGGGGCTGTTTTCTTTTGAATCAATAGAATCCAGGCAAAAATATCCAAGGCGTTCAAATTGGTATCGAGTCTCGACTAAAGCATTCTTTAAACTTGGCTCTAAATAACATTCTGGTAATTTTTCCAAAGAATTGGGGTTTAGGCCATCTATATACGCTTTGCCTTCTTCCGTATCGTTAGGGTCGCGTTTGGTGAAAAGATGGTCGTATAACCGCACTTCGGATTTTATCGCGTGCGCGGCTGAAACCCAATGTATGGTACCTTTTACTTTACGTCCGTCCGGAGCATCGCCGCCTTTAGTAGCGGGATCATAGGTACACCTCAGTTCAACTATTTCGCCTGTTTTTTCGTCTTTAACCACATCTGTACAGGTAATAAAATACGCGTATCTAAGCCGCACCTCACGTCCTGGAGTTAATCGGAAAAATTTTTTGTGCGGAACTTCCTGAAAATCGTCCCGTTCAATATACAATTCTCTGCCAAACGGAACTTTTCTTCGGCCTGCATCCGGATCTTCCGGATTATTGATAGCCTCCAATTCTTCGGCCTGGCCTTCAGGATAATTTGTAATTACTATTTTCAAAGGCCGTAGTACTGCCATAACACGTAATGCTGTTTTGTTTAGTTCGGTTCTGATACTGTTTTCAAGTACAACTACATCAACAATACTGTTGAATTTTGCCACACCTATATCTTTACAAAAATTTCTTATAGATTCGGATGTATAGCCTCTTCTTCTAAGCCCTGATATTGTCGGCATACGCGGGTCATCCCACCCGGAAACATGCCCTTCTTTTACCAGTTCTAAAAGTTTGCGTTTACTTAAAACCGTATTGCTGAGATTTAACCGCGCGAATTCTATCTGTTGAGGATGGTGTATTTCTAATTGATCTAGTATCCAGTCATACAAAGGCCTGTTATTTTCAAACTCTAAAGTGCAGATGGAATGCGTTATCCCTTCTATGGAATCTGACGTACAATGTGCAAAATCATACATAGGGTAAATACACCATTTGTCCCCCGTCCTATGATGCGCCTCTTTACGTATACGGTAAAGCGCAGGGTCACGCATTATTAAGTTGGGTGACGTCATATCAATTTTAGCACGCAAAAAACACGCGCCTTCATCGAATTCGCCTGATTTCATACGGTTAAACAAATCCAGGGTTTCTTCCACAGAACGGTTTCTGTATGGACTTTCTTTGCCGGGTTCGGTTAAAGTGCCGCGGTATTCTCTAACTTGGTCAGCCGTCAAATCACACACATAGGCTTTACCTTTTTTAATAAGTTTTACCGCATATTCATAAAGCTTATCAAAATAATCTGATGCGTAAAACTCTCTATCCTGCCAATCAAACCCAAGCCACTTAACATCTTCTTTTATTGATTCCACATATTCCGTTTCTTCTTTTTCAGGGTTGGTATCATCAAACCGTAAATTACACAGGCCGTTATATTCTGCTGCTATTCCAAAATTTAAACAGATAGATTTAGCGTGGCCTATATGAAGATAACCGTTGGGTTCGGGCGGAAACCGCGTATGAACACGGTTTTCGTTTTTACCTTTTTTCAGATCTTTATCAATTATTTCTTTTATAAAGTTGGTTTTGTTTTTCTCTTCCATAGTATTATATTTTATCACCAGGTTTTTATTGTAAGGGACAGGCATGCCTGTCCCCTACGTCAATTATATACCGGATAGGCATGGGGACCATGTACCACACAGGGTACATGGCAAGACCTGACCCTACATCAACAAACCGATTAACGGACAAACGGGCAAACCGGCTAACCGGTTGACTAATTCCCCGCGGCTTTTTTTAAACGAGCTATTACTTTTTCTTTTCCAAGAAGCTCCATCATTTCAAAAAGACCTGCTCCGCGCGTCTTACCGCTTATTGCCATGCGTGTGGGATGAATAATATCCGCGGCTTTGAAATTTTTTTCTTCAGCTATTTCACGGCATAAAGATTCAATGGTTTCGTGGTTGAATTTTTCTAGTTTTTCTAACCTTTCCGCGAAAAGATTGATGTTCTGTTTATTTGATTCTTTATCCAAATATTTACGTTTACCTTTTTCATCAACCGTATATTTATCTACAAAAAACTGATCTGTTAGTTCCACAAATTCTTTTAAAGTTTTTATTCTTATTTTGTACATATCTATCAAAGTTTCAAGATATTCGTCTTTCTTCCCGGAAATATCTATTCCTTCAGTTAAAAGCTGTTTTTTAATAAGCGGCAACAACTCTTTGGTTTCTTTTTTCATTATGTACTCACCATTCAGCCATCTGAGTTTCTGCGCGTCAAACCGCGACTGTACGTCTCTCATATCTTTAACGTCAAATAGTTTAATTACTTCTTCCTGAGAAATCATTTCACGATCGTCCCCCGGGGACCAGCCAAGAAGTAAAAGATAATTCGTAAGCGCTTCCGGAAGAAAACCCTCTTTTCTATATTCCTCCACCGATACCGCGCCATGCCGTTTAGAAAGTTGAGCACCGTCAGATCCCATCATAAGAGGCATATGCGCGAATTTCGGAAGCTGGGCTCCCATAGCTTCATATAACAAAATTTGTTTCGGGGTATTTGAAATGTGGTCATCGCCGCGGATTATATGGGTTATTTTTAAATAAGCATCGTCAACTACACAACAAAAGTTATATGCCGGCGACCCGTCAGACTTAATCATCACCTGGTCTTTTATTTCGTCTGTATTAAACACTATTTTGCCGTGAATAATGTCCTCTACTTCTATTGTACGGCCTTTCTCAACTTTAAATATAATTGCATCGCCTTCCCGATAAGCTTTCCCCTGGCTTAAAAGACTCTCCGCGGTTTTACGATAAACATCAAATCTGCTGCTCTGGTAAACCGGTTCAGCATCCCAGTCAAGCCCCATCCATTTCATGTCCTCAAGTATTTCTGCAAGAAACTTTTTGTCAGATCTCGTCTGATCCGTATCTTCTATACGAAGTAAAAATTTGCCGCCCGTATGCCTCGCATAAAGCCAGTTAAAAAGCGCAGTTCGAGCGCTTCCAAGATGCAAAAACCCAGTAGGGCTGGGCGCAAAACGTACTACTGTCATTAAACTCCTTTTATTGGGTTTTAAGATTACCTTTCATAGCAATAAAAGGTAATCTAGTTTTTCTTTTTATCTTTTCAACAAACGCACCGGACTACCCCCGGGGATGCCCTGAAGCAACATGCAATGGTTATCCCTCACAGAACCGGCTAACCAGCTAACTGGCAAACCGGCCTGCTATCTCTAGCCCCTTTTCTACTGCTTTTATATTTATGGCTACAAGTTCTTCCCGTCCGGCCGCCATATTCTCTATAACACTTATTAAAATGTTTTTATCAAAAATGTTTTTTTTGGCCATAAAAACACCTGCCGCAATCATATTGGCAACTCGTATGTTACCCAACTTTACTGCTTCATTAGTTAAATCCGCATTAACAACTTCAACATCCTTACGCACTGTTCTTCGTTTGACTAACGACGTATTTACGATTAAAAGCCCTTTGCTTGATAAATTATTTTCAAATCTGTCCAGGGAAGGTTCATTCATTACGATAAGCGTTGAGGCTTTTTCAATTACCGGGCTTGCAATAGGGCTTACGCTTGCGCGAACCATAGAATAAGCCGTACCCCCACGCACTTCTGCTCCGTAAGCGGGCAGCCACGTAACAAAAAAACCTTTTTCCATAGCCGCGTTCGCAAGAACCTTGCCCAATACCATTATGCCTTGCCCGCCGAACCCGGCGCATATTATTAATTCATCTATAATATTTGTTTTCTGATTCATATTATTCATTTTTTTGTCGCATGTTTTTAAGGACATATAGGGACGGGCCTGCCCGCCCTCTACAACGCTTAACCGGCTAACTCTTTTACTATTCCTAAAGGATATTCTTTTATTACCTCATTTTTAATGCGTTCCATGGCTTTTATAGGGCTAAGCCCCCAATAAGTAGGACATGGTGAAATAACCTCTACCATTGAAAAACCTTTTTTATCAAGCTGCACCTGAAAAGCTTTTGTTATTGCTTTTTTTGTCTGTAAAACTTCTTTAGGGGAATATAACGACGTCCTTTCCAGATAAACCACCCTCGGAAGAATCGCCATCATTTCTAAAATTTTAAGCGGAAACCCTTCTTTTTCAGCTCTTCGTGTAAACTGCGATGTTGCCGTTGTTTGCCCTAAAAGAGTTGTGGGCGCCATCTGTCCGCCGGTCATTCCATAAACACCATTATTGACAAAAATAACTGAAAGGTTTTCGCCTCTATTCCCGGCATGGATAATTTCTGCCGTGCCTATGGCGGCAAGATCACCGTCCCCCTGATACGTAAAAACTAACCTATCCGGCAACACCCTTTTAACGGCAGTCGCAACAGCTGGAGTACGACCATGCGCCGCTTCCATAGTATCAAAATCCCAATAATCGTATGCAAGAACAGCACATCCTACAGGCGCTATTGCAACCGTGTTTTCACGCATATCCAGTTCGTCTATAACTTCACAAATTAAGCGGTGTATAAGACCATGCCCGCATCCGGAACAATAATGCGTTGTCGCATCTTTCATTGATTTTGGTTTTATAAATTTTTTATTCATAATGTTAAAATATAAATTTATCACGGGAGGACGCAAGGCCCTCCCCTACGATATTTTCAGATTAACCATGTTTATAATGTCTTCTTCGTTAGGTATCCCTCCGCCCATGCGGCCTAAAAATTTCACTCGTGCGTCATCCTGCACTGCAAGCCGCACATCTTCCACCATTTGTCCTGCGCTCATTTCTACAACAAGAATCTGCATGTTCTTTTTTGCCACACTTTTTATCTCTTCGTACGGAAATGGCCATAATGTAATAGGCCTAAACGCTCCCGCTTTTATTCCTTTTTGCCGTAATTTATCAACACATGAACGCGCTATACGGTGTATTGTCCCATACGATATAATCAAAATGTCCGCATCATCAGCTTGATATGTTTCTGATCTTTTTTCATGTTTAATTATTTCGTTGTATTTTGCCTGCAATTTTTCGTTATGTTTCTCTAAACTGTCGCCTTTTAAGAACAAACTTTTTATACTGCCGGCTGGACGCGCTTTCGCACCGGTCATTGCCCAAGGTTTTGCCGTAATTCCGGAAGGTTTAATCTTGTCATCAAATTCCAAAGGTTCCATCATTTGGCCCAACATTCCGTCGGCAAGAATCATTACCGGAATTCTATATTTATCAGCTAACGCAAACGACTCATACGTAAAATCAAACATTTCCTGCACAGTAGACGGTGCCAAAACTATCAATCTGTAATCTCCATGCCCGCCGCCTTTAACTGCCTGAAAATAATCGCTTTGCGAAGGCGCAATATTGCCTAACCCAGGCCCCCCGCGCATCACATTAACAATAACTGACGGAAGTTCACATGCCGCAATATATGATATGCCTTCCTGTTTTAAACTTATACCAGGGCTTGAAGAACTTGTCATAGCTCTCGCGCCCGCAGCTGAAGCGCCAAAAACCATGTTAATAGCCGAAAGTTCGCTTTCGGACTGAATAAAAATTCCACCCTCTTCTTCCATGCGGCGTGACATATACGCAATAAGCTCGTTTTGCGGCGTTATGGGATATCCCGCGTAAAAGCGGCATCCGGCTCTTACCGCGCCTTCACCACACGCTTCGTTTCCTGTACATAAATATCGTTTCTTCATAATCTTCCTGTGTTACTATAAGACGTGTTACATGCTGCGTTTCACGTGCTGCGTTTCTATTTCTATCGCACAATCAGGGCACATTATCGCGCATAAAGCACATCCGGTACATTCATCCGCGCATTTTATTATGACAAACTGTGCTCCGCGTTTATTTATATCTTTTGATTTTTCCAAAACGTTTTTTTTAGGACACGCTTCAACGCAAAGCATACATCCTTTACATTTTTCTTTATCAATTTTTATTTGTATAATTTTTTTATTCATAATCTATTTATTTCGTTAATTCACATTCGATTGTCCGCGCTATTTCATCCGGGGTAAGATGATATTTCCGCAGAAGCTGTTCCCTCTCTCCGTGTTCTATAAATTCGTCCGGCAACCCTAAACATCTGACTTTTACATTCGTAAGGTTTTCTCTCTGAAAAAACTCAAGAACAGCGCTTCCAAATCCTCCGGCAGATATACATTCTTCTATAACAAAAATTTTACACCCGCTAAGCGCAATCTGTTCTAAAAGTTCGTTATCTAACGGCTTTATAAACCGCGCGTTAACTACTTTCACTTCTATTTTCTTTTTTGATAAGATCTCCGCTGCCTGCAACGCAACGTTTGTCATGCTCCCCAAAGCTAAAATAACCGCGGTTTTCCCTTCTCTTAAAACTTCCGCTCGTCCTACCGTAACCGGATCGCAGGACGAATCCGCAACGATCCGCTTTCCTGACGCACGCGGATACCTTATAACAACGGGTTTTCCCCATTCAACCGCTTTTTCAAGCATTTCTTCAAGCTCCACACCGTCTTTCGGCGCCATAACAATAAATCCCGGAAGGCTCCTAGTATAAGAAACGTCAAAAACACCATGATGGGTAGGGCCATCCTTTCCTACTAACCCGGCCCTGTCTATACAAAAAATTACGGGCAATTTTTGAAGCGCGACATCATGAATAAGCTGATCATATGCCCGCTGTAAAAATGTCGAATACACTGCTACCACAGGTATTAGCCCGGCTTTAGCCAAACCCGAAGCAAAAGTTACCGCATGCGGTTCAGTTATCCCTACATCAAAAAATCTATCCGGAAATTTTGCCGCGAAATCCTGAAGGCCTGTTCCGTCAGGCATAGCCGCAGTTATTGTCACAATATTTTTGTTTTTTGATCCTAGTTCTAAAATTTTTTTGGAAAAATAACTTGTAAAACATTTTTCATTCGTCTGTTCTTTTATAATATCTCCGGTATTAATATCAAACGCTTCTATCCCATGAAACTTTGTAGGGCATTCTTCAGAAAACTTATAACCTTTTCCTTTTTGAGTTATAGTATGAACGAATACAGGTGTTTTCATTGTCTGTACACGTTTCAATATTGCTATCAATTCTTCTAAATTATGCCCATCTACCGGACCAAAATACCGAAAACCAAGTTCTTCAAAAATAATGCCCGGCACCAACAGGTTTTTCAGCCCTTCCTGGACTTTTTTCACTGTTTTATATGCTACCGGCCCCAATTTTGGGATGCCTTTAACTATTCTTTCCGCTTCATTTTTAACCCTGTTGTATAATGGATTTGTTATTACCCGATTAAGATACCGGCTCATAGCGCCTACAGGTTTTGAAATAAAATGTTCATTATCGTTTAAAATTACTATTAAGTTTTTACGAGTATGCCCGGCATGGTTCATCCCTTCAAAAGCCAGTCCGGTTGAAAGCGAAGCGTCACCTATAATGGCCGTCACTGTTGAATCTTCGTTTTTTAAATCTCTTGCCATGGCTAACCCTAATGCCGCTGAAATTGAAGTCGAACTATGTCCGCACGTAAAAGGATCGTGCTCACTTTCATCGGATTTTGGAAACCCGCTTAGTCCGCCCATTTCCCTGAGCGTATCAAATTGTTTAAGCCTGCCTGTTAAAAGTTTGTGGGCATAGCTTTGATGCCCCACATCCCAAACAATTTTATCTTTTGGACTTTCCATACAATAATGGACGGCTACAGCAAGTTCTACCGCGCCCAGGCTTGCCGCTAAATGTCCGCCTTTTAATGAAGTAACTTCTATTATTTTCTGGCGGATCTCATCTGCAAGTTGTTTTAACTGGTTTATTTCCAGTTTTTTTATATCTTCCGGCAGCTTAATGGTATTTAATAATTTTTCCATTCTTCCCTATTAACTATCTTTCTCTTCGTTGAAACTCTCTTTTTCAAAATCACCGTCTTCATTTTTTATAAGTATTCTTATTCTTCCTTTTGCATTATTAAGTTTTTCGCGGCAGATACGCACAAGCTTGATACCGTCTTCATATTGTTTAAGCAATGTTTCTAACGGAAGGTTTCCCGTTTCCAATTTTTCCACGATTTGTTCAAGATTTTCCATTGCTTTTTCAAAACTTATATCTTTCATATCCGATCCTCCAAAATCCAAAGTTTTCAACAACCTGCCATCAACCATTCACTACTTTACTATCAACAACACCGTCAATAAACTTAGTGCGCAGCAATTCTCCTTTTTTAAAAGATTTCGCGCTGACAGCAATATTTTTGCCTTTATACGCGATACTATAGCCTCTCTCAAGAACGGATAACGGGCTTAATGCATTCAGCTTTCCGGCTATGGCTCCAAAAGCGGCTAGTTTTAATTTTAACACATGGTTCATCTGAATTGACAGATTCTTTTCAAAATCGTCTATTTCCTGTTCTTTCTGCACAAAAACATTAACCGGATCACGTAACACATAACTTGAACTTAATTGTTCTATTTCTTTTTCAAGAGTTTTCAGTTTTATCCCGGTAAAAGAAATAAGTTTTGCTTTATATTCATCAACCGTATGTTCAAGTTCTTTCTTTGAAGGAATTACCAATTCCGCTGCCGCTGATGGTGTCGGCGCGCGTAAATCCGACACAAAATCAGATATTGTGTAATCAACTTCATGTCCGACCGCGCTTACTATAGGTATTTTCGAATTATGTATGGCTCTTGCGACTATTTCTTCATTAAATGGCCACAAGTCTTCAAGGCTGCCTCCTCCGCGTCCGACAATAATTACATCAATGGAGTGTTCGTTTTTGTTTTCTTCTATTATGCGGCGGTTAAATTCGTTAAAAATTTTTATTGCGCCTGCAATTTCATTTTTTGCCTCTTCACCTTGAACACGTACAGGACAAATCGTAATATCTATGTTGGCATTCCGCCGGCGCGCGACTTTTAGAATATCCCGTATTGCCGCACCGCTGGGAGAAGTTACTACCCCAACGTTTAACGGTAAAAACGGTAACGGTTTTTTTATCGATTCTTCGAAGAGCCCTTCTTTTCGAAGTTTATCTTTTAATTGTTCAAACGCACGCTGAAGCGCGCCTCTGCCGCGAGGTTCTACCGCGCTCACATACAACTGGTACTGCCCTCTTTTATCGTAAACGCTGACTTTACCGAAACACAAAACTGCCATACCGTCTTCCGGATCAAACGCCAAATTACGGCTATTGCCTTTAAACAATACACAGTTAATAAGGCTTTTGTCATCTTTAAGGCTAAAATACATATGCCCTGAAGAATACACTTTAAAATTAGAAACCTCGCCTTCAACCCATACATCGGAAAACGTATCTTCTAAAACAAATCGTATATCCTGCGTTAATTGCGAAACTGTATAAACACTCGTCTCGTTCATGACTTTATCTGAATCCGTGTTATTTTTAATGCGTTTCCAGTTTTATCATCTATATCAACTATCACTCCGTGCATCTCAATATCGTTTTCAGCCATTTCAAATTTTGAGGGAAGCTGTGTTATAAACCTGCTTAAAACACACTCTTTTTGCCGGCCGATAACAGAATCATACGGCCCTGTCATCCCGCTATCCGTAATATATGCGGTTCCTTTTGGCAGGATTTTTTCATCCGCGGTTTGTATGTGCGTGTGCGTACCTATAACAGCACTCACCAACCCGTCTAAATACCAACCCATAGCAACTTTTTCACTTGTAGCTTCAGCATGCATATCAACTATAATAACAGGCGTTATTTTCCTGAGCCGTTCTACTTCCTGACGGCCTTTTACAAAAGGACAATCCAAAGCATCCATAAAAACTCTACCCAATAAATTTATAACGGCTATTTTAACACCACCGGCATTAATAATTGTCGAGCCTTTCCCCGGCGCTCCTTCGGGATAATTTAGCGGACGTATGATTTTATCGTTTGTTTCCAAAAAATCATATATTTCCCGTTTTTTCCAAATATGATCTCCGGAAGTTAAGACATCTATGCCCCCGTCAAAAAGTTCTTCAGATATTCTGGGCGTAAGCCCGCTGCCAGCGGCCGAATTCTCACCATTGGCAATAACCAAATCAATGTTTTCATTTTCCCGAAAAATATTTAATTTAGCGCGTACAATACTTCGTCCAGGCCTGCCGACAATATCACCTAAAAATAAAATCCGCATATTTAGTTTTCTATTCCCTTTCCTCTATTGATAACGGTGCAGGCATGCCTGCACCCTACAGTTTATTCTGCAAATCCCGCTTTGTGTAATATACGTCATCTTTTACTTTAGCACCGAATCAACTCTCCCCACAGATCGATTCACAACCAAGCAGCTAACAGACTAACCGGCAAACCGGTCAACCAAAACTACTTTGCATATTCTATTGACCGGGTTTCCCGAATAACAACAACTTTAATTTGTCCGGGATACTGCAAACTTTGTTCAATTTTCTTTTTTATTTCCTGCGCTATTACAGCCGCATTTGCATCATCAATTTTTTCAGGCTGTACAATAACTCGAATTTCCCTGCCCGCCTGAATCGCGTATGTTTTTTCTACACCGTTAAATTCATTTGCGATAGCTTCCAGATTATCTAACCTTTTAATGTATGATTCAAGGGTTTCCCTCCGCGCGCCGGGCCGGCTGGCGCTTATTGTATCTGCCGCCTGCGCAAGCACAGCTAAAAGAGTTTTTGGGTCAATATCGCCATGATGCGCGGCTATCGCATGTACAACTGTATCCGGCTCTCCGTACCTCTTCGCGAGTTCCGCACCCAATTGAGCATGCGTCCCTTCCATCTCATGAGAAACCGCTTTACCGATATCATGCAGTGCTCCGATACGTTTCGCAAGAGCAATATCCAACCTTAATTCTCCAGCCATTGCCGCCATTAAATAAGCAGATTCCTTAGAATGCTGCAAAACATTTTGCCCATAGCTCGTACGGAACTTAAGCCTTCCGAGAAGTTTTACAAGTTCTGAATGAACGCCGTGTATACCCAGATCAAGCAAAGTATTTTCGCCTTCTTCTTTTATTGCGCCTTCCATTTCTTTTTTTACTTTCCCCACAACTTCTTCTATCCGTCCGGGATGTATCCTCCCATCCTCGATTAGCCTTTCCAAAGATATCCTGGCTATTTCACGGCGGAACTTATCAAACCCTGATATTATTACTGCCTCAGGCGTATCATCAATAATAATATCCACCCCTGTAGCCATTTCCAAAGCACGTATATTTCTCCCTTCCCTTCCGATTATCCTGCCTTTCATTTCTTCGGACGGAAGGTCAACAACGCTTACTGTTGTATCCACAGTATGATCCATAGCACACTTTTGTATTGCCAATCCGATAATTTTTCTGGCTTCGCGGTCTGCTTTATCTTTGGTTTCTTCCTGTACTTTTTTAATTGTATATGCCGCTTCCTGACGAGCCTCATTCTCCATTTTTTTCACTAAAAGAGTTTTTGCCTGTTCTTTACTCATCCCTGAAATTTCCTGAAGACGCCTTTTTTCGTCCTGAAGCATTTGGTCCAAATCGCTTTTTTGACGGTTAAGTTCATTGTATTTAGTGTGTAATTTTTCTTCGTTTTTCTTAACCTCTCGTTCCCGCTGTTCAACAAGTTCCATCTTGCGGTCAATATTTTCTTCTTTCTGCAAAAGACGCTTTTCCATTGCGGATATTTCTTTACGCCGTTCTTTTGATTCTGCCTCAAACTCAGCCCGCATTTTGAGAGACAGATCTTTTGCCTCAAGTATTGATTCGCGTTTTCTTCGTTCAGCTTCAACTTTTGATTCATTTATTATGTTGCGGGCTTTTTCTTCAGCGCGCTTTATTTTCATTTTCGCTGTATATTTTCTAAGTACATATCCAAAGAAAAAGAAAAAAATGCCGCCTAAAAAAGCAAATCCAAAATAAGTTACTGTCCTATACATATCCATAAATTTCCTCCCTTTTTATAATAGACGGATCTTCGGGAGTACAGAATCTTTTAGCGCGAATTTAATTCGTGATAACATTCGTTACAGGACGGTCATAAGAATTTACGGGAAGAGAGTCAATAATCTGAAAATTAAAAGCTAATCCAATAGTTTTAACTGAAGATAAATCCGGATCAGAAAGAAAGCGATCATAACCACCTTTGCCTCTGCCTAATCTCATATTTTTTGTGTCATATGCCACTGCCGGTACCATTATTAGATCTATCTCTGTTAAAGCTACTGTCTTTTTTTCGCCCTTTTTGGGTTGAAATATATTAAAAGGGCCCTTTTCTAGGCTATTCATGCTTTTAAGCTCAGAAGCCGTTATTGTTTGACTATGCGGTTCTATGTACGGAACCACGACTCTTTTCCCCCGTTCCAATGCCTGTTCAATTAAATAATGAGTATCTACTTCCGTCGGCAATGAAACATATGTCATAACCGTCTTGCAAGTTTTAAAAACCTCGCTTGAAAGAAGTTTACACTGTATTTCCAGGCTTCTTTCTTTGCGCAACGAAGATTCTTGTTCCCGCAGACGCCGGATCATTTCCTTTCTAATCTCTTGTTTCTTTATCCTGATAATCTCTCTTTGTGAATCCATAATATTATACACTAATATATGGGATATGACCACCCTTTATCCCAAACCTATTTTTTTGCTATTTTTCCGTTTTTTTATGCGCGTTTTCACTTTTATAGTAGTTATCTATAGCCTTTTTGAGTGCGTTTTCACCCAAAACAGAACAATGAACCTTCATTTCCGGCAACCCACCGAGAGATTTAACTATCATATTGTTGGTAATTTTTTCAGCTTCCGCGACATTCTTTCCTATTATCATTTCCGTAAGCATAGAACTTGAGGCAATTGCCGCCGCACAACCAAAAGTCTTAAATTTCGCATCAGTTATTATACCATTATCATCAACTTTTATGTGAAGCTCCATAATATCGCCGCATTCTGAACTTGTAACTTTTCCTATCCCGCTGGGATCCGCAATTGTACCAACATTTCTGGGATTCTGAAAATGATCCATAACTTTATCCGTATACTCACTCATTTTTTCACCTCATAGCAATTTATAGGAACGGGCAGGCCCATTCCCTACACCCCAATGAATCGGTATACCTAAACTGTTCCGATTATTTATTTGCGGGGCATATTGGACTCATTTTTCTCAATTTTTCAATTATCGGCGGAAGCTTTTTTATAACATAGCCTATTTCTTCCCTGGAATTAAATACACCTAACGAAAACCTTATTGCCCCCTGAATAAATAACGAATCTACTTTCATGTTTTTTAAAACATATGAAGGATCAGCGCTTCCGGAAGTACAGGCTGACCCCGTAGAAACCGCTATTCCTTCCGCGTCAAGTTTCAAAACAATTGCTTCACCTTCAACATACGCAAAACTTATATTCAAAGTATTGGGCAAGCATTTTTCCGGATCACCGTTTAATCGAATATCTCTTATGTTCCTCTTAATTCCTTCATACAAAAGACCTTTTAACGTCTTGATCTTTTCGAAGTCCCCATTGAAACGACTACGCGTTACCTCACAAGCCTTACCGAACCCTACTATTCCGGGCACATTTTCAGTCCCGGCTCTTAACCCCTTTTCCTGGTGGCCGCCATAAAAATACGGCGTTATCCGGGTGCCTTGTTTAACAAAAAGCGCTCCCGCTCCTTTAGGCCCGTTGATTTTATGCGCTGACATTGAAACCAAATCAGCACCGCATTTTTTTACATCAAAAGGCAATTTACCTATCATCTGTACTGCGTCTGTATGGAATAATATATTATTCTCTTTTGCAATTATTCCGATTTCTTCTATGGGCATCAACACACCCGTTTCATTATTCGCAGCCATAACACTTATCAAAACAGTATTCTTTGTAATCCTTTTTTTTAATTCTTCCAGGCTTATTTGCCCATATCCATCCACATTTAAATAAGTCACCCTTACTCCGGTTTGCTCCAAATAACGGCATGTGTTAAGCACAGCCTGATGTTCCACACATGTCGTAATTATATGCTTGTCTTTATTTCCGGCCGCGGACAATACTTGATTTAGGGCAAAATTGTCTGATTCAGTTCCTCCTGAAGTAAATACAATTTCATCCGGAGAATCAGCGCCAATAAAGGCGGCTACACGTTCCCGCGCGATTTTAAGTCCTTTCTTTGCGTTTCTTCCGAACGCATGAATACTGGACGCGTTACCATATGTACCTTTAAAAAAGGAAAGCATCTCTTCAATGACTTCAGGATACGGCGCTGTAGTTGCATTTGTATCAAGATACACTTGTTTCATTAAATATTCTCTCCGCAGATTTTTTTTGGATCCATATTTACCGCGCGTTTTGCCAGATCTTTAAAGGTAAACCCTTTTAATGTTTCTTCAATTTTAACAGCCAATTCCTGCCACACTTCTTTGGAAACACAACTCTGCGTCTTTTTGCATGTTTTTAGGCTGCCTTTGCGCTGTACACATTTACCTGGAAAAATATTCGCCTCTAAAATTACTACTACTTCATAAACACTAACTTTTTCAGGATCTTTAGCAAAAGTATAACCACCTTTGGGCCCGCGCACGCTTTTGACAATGTTATGGTTTTTTAGCTTATTAAATATCTGCTCCAGATAAGTACTTGAAATCCCTTCTTCTTCAGATATCAAACTGATTGGTATGGCTCTCTTTTTACCATACGTCACTGCTAACTTAATAAGCGCTCTAACCCCGTAAACAGATTTTGAAGTAAGTTTCATAGTTTTCTAACTTTCCACCACCATCTACCATTCAAACCGTTTCTACACTTTCGATCCCTGGAACTTCTTTTTTGATTGTTTGTTCCACTACAGATTTAAGCGTCATCTGACTCATTGGACACCCGCTGCACGCGCCTTTTAATTTTACCTGTACAACATTTCCCTGAAGAGCAACAAATTCAATATCTCCGCCGTCACGCTGAAGAAGCGGCCGGACTTTTTCAATAGCTTGTTTTACCTGTTCTTCCATTTTACCCTCCTTAATGAGACTATGGAACTATAATTTCTTGTAGGGGAAAGGCATGCCTTTCCCTTCATTGCCTATCGAATCAACCTCCCTCCCCTTCTTTTTTATGGGGAGAGCTCTCTTTTTCTACAGTCAAGACCCGTTATCCTACTATACCTTACTAAAAAAGTCAAGTTCTTTGCGGAAATTTGCAAGCCTTTAACCGATAGGCATAGTTCTTCACACCGACATTGCCTCAATAATTTGTTTTATACATGCTTCCCTATGTTCCGCATGACCAACGATTTAACATTTTTTTATAGTGATTTCAGAAGAAAAGCCTTCCTTGGTTTTAATGTATGCACCAAGAATAAGATAGGTAGAAATTGTAGCCGTTATCGCGGCGGCAAAGCTAATGATTGGTGAATTTGCAAAAAAATACACTACGCATATTGTAGCGGTAAAAACCACCAAAGGTATACCGTATAATAAACTATATATTTTTAACATTTTTGATGAATTGATTTCTATTTCCACTCTATCGCCCGGAAAAAAGTTCTGATACTGTTTTTGAGGAATTTCTATTTTTTTAAGTTTACCAGCGCTGCAGCTGCAGCATTTTGTACACACTTCGTGTTTCTCAAATTCTATAATTAAAAATCCGTTTTCTATTTTTATTATTTTTCCGGTTTGTCTCATATCTATTCTTATCTTTTTTAGAAAAAATTCTTTTTGTCAGATTCTTAGCTTATCGATAGTTACTTTGTCTAACGGATCTGCTTTTATAATTTTTTTGGTTTTCTTCCCAGCCTGCACTTCAACGGCAACATTTGTTTTTTTCCTGCTTTTAGAATGACCAATTAAAAGGCCCGCGGCTTTTTGAATATTTTCCGCGTGTTTTTTTCCGCGCATTAACACATACGGGCCCGGATCTGTTTTGAACCGCAAGAAAACATCTGTTTGTTTTTTTAGTTTAAATATGTTTTCATTGTCGTTCTGGTCTCTGCCCACAACTGCTTTTGTTTTTTCATCCACTCGAAAATGCCTGCCGTATTTCAACAGGCTTACATTTTCCGAGGTTAACTCTTTTTTTAAAATAAGATCTTTCAGTTTTTTTGAAAAAATAGAATCCGTAAGAAGACACCCGCCTGACGGCGCAAAAAATTTCGTAAGGCCGTATTTCTTCGCCATAGCCAGCTGCCGGTCCCGGCCGCGGCCACTAAGCGCGCATAATTTGTCTCTCCCTACAATACCTTCTTTTTCCGGAACGGTTTCTTCCAAAAGTTTCGCCGAAAGGGGCCTAAGGAGAAGTCCTTTTAAGCCCGATTTTTTTTCTATAATATTTAACGCGTCTCTTCGCTGAGACATGGGACGTTCACCCAAAACTTCTCCTGTAACAATAAACCCGGCCGATTCTTTTTTCATAAGATTTTTTGCCAGTTTGCACATTAGTATTTTACAGTCTATGCACGGATTAAGGTTTGCACCGTATCCATAATTTGGTTTTTTTAAAACTTCGAGGAACTCTTTTGACATATCAATAAACTTTACGGGAATACCAGCTTCATCTGAGGCTTTTTTGATTTGACGTTTAAAAATTTTTATGTCTTTTGACGCAAACTGCATAAGAAACGCTGCGCCCTGCACTTTCACGCCTTGATCCTGAACAATTTTTGCCGCCAACAAACTGTCCAGTCCTCCTGAAATTAAGGCTATTGCTTTTTTATTCATCTTTTTTTGTCTGTTCCCTTTGTTTCAGCATATCAAGCCATAGTTTTATCTTTTTTTCGTATCCGTTTTCCGTAGGATGATAATATTTCTTTTTTTGCGGCATATATTCCTGTTTAACATAATTATCTTTGTAAGAATGCGCGTATTTATAACCTTGCCCCCGGCCTAATTTTTTCGCTCCGCTGTAACTTGCGTCTTTAAGATGATCCGGAACTTCCTGTGTTCTCTCATTCTCTACATCTTTTATTGCTCGTTCTATCGCTTCATATGACGCATTGCTTTTTGGCGCGGACGCCACATAAACCGTTGCCTGCGCCAATGGTATACGCGCTTCAGGAAACCCGACAAAATCAGCCACTTCTCGCGCGGCATTAGCCAGAATAAGAGCATGCGGATCAGCGTTCCCGACATCTTCTGACGCGCAAATCACAAGACGGCGCGCAATAAAACGCGGGTCTTCACCCGCAGTTATCATTTTTGCAAGCCAATAAAGCGCCGCGTCCGGATCCGAACCGCGCATACTTTTAATATAAGCGCTTATCGTGTCATAATGCGCGTCACCGTCTGAATCATAAACTACAGCTTTTTTCTGTATTGATTCTTCTGCGGCTTCCAAAGTTAAATTTATTATGCCGTCGTCATCTGACTCTGTGGTAAGAACCGCTATTTCTAAAGCATTCAGGGCTTTTCGCGCGTCACCATCGGAAATTTTCGCCAAATGTTTTAAAGCAGGTTCGCTAGAATTAATTTTCATGTTTCCAAAACCTCGATTTTCATCTTTAAGAGCTGTTTTCAAAAGATCATATATGTCGTTTTCGCCCAAAGATTTAAATTCAAATATCTGGCTTCTTGACAAAAGCGCTGAATTAACCGTGAAAAACGGATTTTCCGTAGTAGTACCTATCAGAATAATATTACCCTCTTCCATTTCGGGAAGAAGCACATCCTGTTGGGCTTTATTAAACCTATGGATTTCGTCTAAAAGTAATATTGTTTTATTACCAATAAGCGATTTTTGTTTTTTTGCGGAGTTTATTATTACGCGCATTTCAGACACATTACTTGAAACCGCGTTTTTTTTGATAAAAGTTGCTCCGGTTTTTCTTGAAATTATCATAGCCAGCGCGGTTTTTCCAATTCCGGGGGGACCATAAAATATTACCGATCCCAACCTGTCCGCTTCTATCATACGGGACAAAAGGCGGCCTTCTCCCACAATATGTGTTTGCCCAAAAAAATCTTCAAGCGTTTCCGGAGCCATACGCGCAGATAACGGCAGACTAACACCAATTTTTGTTTTGTTTTCGAATAAATCCATTTATGAACCTTAGTTTAGCGAAACAGACATGCCTGTCCCCTACAATATTACGTAAGATTTTTTCACAACCCAGCTATACCCTTACTACATATCTCTTTTTTTACATCAAAAAATAGGGCCGGATTTCTCCGGCCCCATCTCCGTTGAGCCGTAAACAGAAAGAAAATTTGCGGCCTGGTCTCCCAGGTGGGTACCCTCTCGATAGTTCCGAAGAAAAACCGAAGTTAGATTCCCGAATTATAATTATTGGCCAAAATTTCGTTCCCATTATACGCACTCGCCAGAACTACAGGTATTATAACACTCCCCTGTTTTTACCGCAATGAGAAATGATTTTAATGTCAAAAACTATGGTTAATACTACACCCTCAAAAAACTCTTTATGCCATGCAAAATTGAAAGTGTGCTTTGAATATGCATGGTATCATGTATCAAAGCAAAACTGTTCCGTAAAAACAAAAATCTCAATCTCTTATAAACCTTTTAATCTGTTAATTTTAACTATTTTAATTATGCAGAATGCAATTATTTATTTGATTTTATATAATTCTATGATCTACTTCTCGTATGGAAAAAATATGTCCACAGGAGCATTAGACAGCTTTGGGGTCAGACAGCTCTGTCTTTCTTTGTCTTTACGCGTAAGACCAGAATTCTTTAATCGCCCTTAATTCCTGTTCCAGCCTTTTTATTAAACTTATTGCCGGTGTTTCTTGGAGAAAATAATAAACCCTTTGTTTTATCTTTTCTATATCCGTATAATTATCCTCTTTAACAGCAAGTTCCTGAATAAAATCATCTATCTTGACTTTACTTGATACAAAAGAATCTTCCATTAAATCTTTTAAAAGCCCTCTTATAATATCGAAATGCGCGGATCCCTGATCCAAGAGCCTTGCCAAAATAGCTGTCATAATTATTTCAGAATGAAAAACTGTTTCTCTTTTTTTGTTTTTGATTTTCGGGATTTTCATATTAAGCAATCTTACGTCTCTAAACATATCCGCATTTGTTTCTCCGGTATCCTTATCCTGCATGAGCTTGCCGATATACGCGGCTGTATCAGCATTTGTAACAACTATTTTTTTCATATCTCTACAATTTGCTAAACGGCTTCGTAAAGTACCTTTCTTATAAAAAGAAACTTTTAGTTTTTTCCCGTACGTTGCCATATTTTTTTCCATTTTTTTGATATCTTGTTCAAGTGTCTTATCAATTTCCATCGGCAACAATACGGCAATATTAGTTTGGTGCGCAGCTTTAACAGTCTGCCATATGTTTTTTTGCTTTCCTTCGCCCAATAACGGCACTGCTCCCGGGCCCCTTTTTCTGGCAATTCTTAAGATATAATCTGATATGATCTTTATAATTCCTGTTTCCCCTGCTCCTGATTCATTCGTTGCAATATCAGCTTTTAAATCACTGTCTTTATTGATTTTTGGGGAATGCTGCTTTTCTTTTACTTCTTCTTTTTTCAAATCACTGCTTTTTTCTGTTTTACCCAAAACACTCTTAATAGTTCGCAGGAAATCTTCTTTATCGGTTTCTCTGTATAAATAAAAACCTTCATCGCGCTCTTCCTCTTCATAACCAATAATACGCCATGCCAGAGATACTATTATATCGAGAAAAATTCGTATAAAACCTTTTTTCTCTGTTTCTTCCCCCGAATAAAAACCCTCTTCTTCTTTAAATCGCTGAATAATCCCTAAATGCTGCGCGAGCCATACCATTAAAGGTTGATGAAATATTCCCCCTATCCAGGCACTATGTTTTCTATTTTGCAGTTTTGCCTTCTGAAGGATATAATCCAGCATATAAAAACTTCTTCCTACCCTCTCATCATCGTAACGCTTTGTTGGATTCAAATATTTCTCAGAAGTAAAATTGAGCGGTTCCGGCAGTGTGCCTAAAAAATTCAACAAATACAGCATCTTTAAATCGTCTATCGTCCGCTGATGAAGCACAGAATAAAATTTAATCCCGCCGTCCAGCAATCCACTGGAAGGATTTTTTGCCATATATAACGGATACATTAGATATTGAAAAATATTTTCTAAAATCGGCATAATCTTAAGCACCCGCACATCTAGAAAAGATTCTTTATCATCCTTAATAATTTTAAAATCATCAATTTCCGATCCTTTCCCGGCTACAACATCTTTGACAGTTATTTTCGTGCCTTTTTTTTGTGTCTGGCATCTCTTTTTGTCTTTTTCAATCAACAAATCTATCAATCCTTTGGTTAGGATTTTATTTTCGCCAGATATGATTATTTCTATTTTATATTCATCCTTTGCCGCATCTATCGTATGCCGATTAATTTCAAGACGGCATTTTAAGTTTTTTTCGAAAATTTTTTTCTTTTCTTCCATCTTTCCCGCAATACTTTCAATAAAATACTGTCCTCCAATAATATTCCTGATAATTTTTTCGCAATATCCATATGTGTCAGACATGTTTTGTTCCGAATGGAAAAATATGCCTTCCTGATCTAATTTCTTAACCAAGTTTGCTACTTCATTTTTTAAAAAAATATATCTTCCAAGACCATGCGCAAACCCATAAAAAGCAGTTGTACTGCCATCAACTCTAAACCGGTACCTGGGGAAATTAAAATCATTGTCAAGCTCCAAGGCTTCGGGCAGCGGCACATCTTGTGAAACAATGTTCCAAAGAGAAGAACATAATGTTAAAAACGTTTTTTTTCCTTGTTTTGTTTTCAATCTTGCCGGAATAACTCCTAAATAAATCATTTTGTCTTCGATTTCTTCAATTGTATAAGAAGACTGAATAATCTGCGCCACAGCCCTTTTTGTTTCCTCAAAAGACACACTTTTATTTTTTTCCCCATCGTGTTTAATTTCACTTAGTATCCCTTTTATACTATTCAAAAAAAGAAACGGGTTTCTTCTGAATAAAACTTTTTCTTCCTTATAGCCCAAACTATATCTTCGAACAATAATAAGTTCATGCAAAACATATGCCGCGATGAACGGCAAACAAACCGCCCCCAAACACAAAATCCCTTGGGGCATATTTATTGTATGAAAAAATATTTTTGGAGCTGTTGTTAAGCCTTTATAGCTCCTACAACTCAACAAGCATTTCAACGCTGCTCCGAGCAATCTCATTGTTGCACCGATAATTATTCTCCAAAAAACAAGTATTCCGCTTATTTTAATTGCGCGTTTAACAATATATTTAATTGCGTCAAATCCAGTTAATTCCGTCAAAGGTTCCTCAAACATTTTCTTGTCTTGAATTTTAAAAAGTTTTAGCAATGCCGGAATTTTTATTTCTAAATTGCGAGAAGGAAACGTGTTTATAAATTTCGTTAGAGCAAACGGTAGTGTTAAAAAACTAATATATTGGGGGAATCCGTATTCAGAGTTTATTGCGGAAATCTGGCGCCATATTTCATTTTTAATCCCTTCCGGCGGAGGCCGATTATAATGATAAAACGCGTTTTTTAATAGTTTTAATACAAATTTTTTATCATTTACATAGCCGGCCCTTATAATTATCTCTTTAGCCCCGGATTGTGTTACATTAAATTTTATTATTTCAAACATCCTTAACTCAACATCCTGATTCCTAACTATTCTTATTATATTCATTAAACCTTTCTCATCGGCCAGGTTCAAAGAATTGGCCTTTTCCCTCCATTTTTCATCCTGCATCCAGAGATTCAAATTTTCCTGGGCTTTTTGAACAGTAATATTTGCGCGAAATTTATTTTTTTCTATTTTATACGCGGCTAAACTGGCCACATAGTAAACTGCCGGATAGAATAATGCCAAAAGCGCATACCAATTTGTATAATATACCGCAATTAACGCAATAGTTAATTTTATTGCAAAACTTAAAAGCGTTATAACCCCCACTCCAAACATAATAATTTCGTTTCTGGAAAAGCTTTCTACTTTTTGGGCTTCTTTTATCCTTTTTGCGAGGTCTTGGGGAGAATCTTTTTCGATTGGTTGGCTTGTATCCGCTATATCAGTAACTGTATCGATTTCTTTATTTTCACCATCTATTCCGCCCATGTAAGCAAGCACGTCTTCATCGCTTATTGTTTCTTCGTATGAATCATATACCACTTCAGAAACTTTTACAGGCTCACCACTTGCACCTTTACGGTTAAAATAATGATAATTTACAAAAAGGGTAAATTTTATAACTTCTTCCAAATTACGATCATTAATATTGGGAAACTGGTTTTTAAAATCGAAAACCTCTTTATTGGCATATATCCATCTGAGCCTTTGTTCCAGCAACTGGTTATTGTATCTTGTTGTATCTTTAAAACTGTAAGAAGCTAAAAACCATAAGTATATGGCATCATTAACAAACGCGTACCTGCCGCTTATATTATTAGCCTCTTGTTCGCTAACTAACGGCTGATCAGGGCTGACAAGATGCCCGCCGGTTTTATCTCTATTTTTATAATCTTTTTCACTTTCACGCAGGTAATGTTTCGCGGGCCGGTTAAAAACAGCTTCAGCCACGCTTACTCGTTTTGTTTTACCGTCATCAAATTCATAATCAAACCATATGTCTTTTTTAAGAATGTCCTGTACAGCATTTTTATAATCCGTATGTACAACCAACTTACATTTATCTATGCTTTTTCCCTCTATTCTTGAAACAGCTACTTCACCATCTTCTTTATCGTATTTGTAATTCTTTTCAATAACAGCAAAAGACCCTTTTCCCAAGTTCTCTTTAAACGCGGACCTTTTTAAACAAAACTCCTCTAATGCCTTTAGAATATCGTTGGCCGAAACGCCATCGATTGAAAGGCCTTTTACGCCTTCATCCAATGCAGAGTGCACGACTCCTTTAACCTCTTTGAGTTCAGGAGCTGTACCGACAAATTCATGATTTGTAATTTTTTTAAGAAGTTCATCTGTAATTGAAGCAATTTGACTGGGCGGGGTTTTCTGTGCCCACAAAACTCTGGCAAGCGTATCCATGCCCCTTTTTGTCAGAGGTTTGTACACACCCGGGGAAACACCTAAACTATATGCTAAACTATATGCTAAGCTATTAGTAAGAAAAGTTATTATAATTATTAAACTTATGATCTTTCTTATCTTCATAACTATACTCTCTCTCAAGCCCAGGCAATATAACTACTAAAGATAGGAAAGTAACTGACTACCGTTTAATATATTTTTAAATTCGCTTAACAAAAATTAGAGCGCCATTAGAATCTGGTCCTGAGCTCTTTTCCATTCCGGCAGTTCGTTCCAATCAATGCGCTTAATACACAACATGCCGCTTTCACCACCCCGAAATATGTTAAGTACCAACCGTTTTATATCGATCGTATTGGTATTAGCATCTGACACAGTGGAAATTAACTTATGATAGTTTGTGACAGATAGCTGTAATAACTGCAAAAACCGATCTTGCAATTCTTTCGGCGGTAACGGTTGATCCTGATATCCATCTAATTTACCATATCTGTCGCATTCTACCATTGCAAGATCCAGAACCAGGTCAATAACAGTATTAAGATGTTTCATGTCCTTTATGTCAGCTTCAACAAATCGAATCTTGGTGTTATATATTTCGTTTGCCATCTTCCTTTGATCTTGGTCCACTTTTCCCGCGAATCTTTTATCTTTCTTGATAATCTGAAGGATTTTATCAACA
>JBDRLO010000074.1:0-19040 GCA_043812935.1 Candidatus Omnitrophota bacterium | reverse complement strand
CTTCGCCAAACAGATATTCTCTATTATAAGTGCAGATCGTCACATAATAATACCCGTTATTGGAATAATCATAATTTTTTAACTGGTTTTGTTTTCTGGTTATTATCTTTTTCATTTTATTTTACGTATAACGTTCGAAATTAGCGGGCAGTTCTGGTCCGCTGGATTGAGTTGTTAGAACTATTATTTATGTATGATTTCGGATATTCTTTTATGAATATCATTTGGTTTATTAAGATTTTCCCAACGCAATTCTTTAAATGGTCCTCCAGCAGTATCAAATAATATATGACCAAAATTATTGTTACCCAAATAAGACTTCACCTCAACATTTTGAACTTTTTCTAGAGGGCATTCTTTTGTTATTTTTATTATTACCCCTTTTAAAGAGATAATTCTTCTATTCGTTATAGCATAAATTCTATTCTTCCACTGCACATGTTCAATTATAAAAGATAGTATTGTAATGGGCCATAATGGAGGCCAACAGAGGGAAACGATGGCAAGTATTACAGGAAGACAGTAGTAATAAACTTTATATGGCCTGATTTCAAAATATAAATTTTCTCCATTATGCAGTATTTTAGCTGGCAATATTTTTCTATTGATTGTTGGTATGGTGTTTTCTAGATCATTCGATGTTTTATTGAGCATTTCTCCGCAATGCTTGCATTTTATAGCTTCATCTTGAATTTCTTCAGCACAATAAGGGCATTTTTTCATAGCCTCTCCCTTTTAACTATTTTTTATTTTATGTCTTGTAAATGTTCGGATTAATGTGCTTTTAGGCTTATCACATTCGTCGATATTTTCTAAATTAAAAATTTCTTTTATATATTTTCCGATGTTGCTATTCAGGGTTTTTAAATCAATATTATCTTTATGTTTGTCAAGAAGATCAAGATACTCAGCCATTAAATCGTTATCATTTTGAATACTTAAGAAAATTCTATCCGTTATGTTTTCTGCAAATTGATTTAGCACTTTATCCATAAATTGTTTCATTATTTCTCCTTGTTTTTTTTTGGTTCTAACGCCCGAAATGAGCGGTTTTACGGAGGCGCGAAGCGCCGCAGTAAAATCCGCTCGATTGAGTTGTTATGTTTTTTATTCTTCGTCAATAATTAATCTGTCAATGTTTTTCATTAACATTCTCGGGATTTCTCTAAGCATCATATGGTCTTCTTCTGCGTTCATGTAAAATTCACGCATTATTGGATGATGGGTAGATAATTCGATGACCTCTTGAAATTCGGACAAAGCCATTCTTTTGGCTTCTTTAGTTTTTGCTATTTTAATAGTTTTAATTGTTTCTACACCAATATCATATAGCCAAGGCATAGAATCTTTAAATAGACTTAAAGCCATCATAATCCCAATGGTTCTATTCTTCGACATATGGATTAATTCATCTATCATCATTGGATGAAATTTTCTTTTTCTTCGTTTGTCTGAGCGCAGATTACTTTCGATTCTGTCGGGTAAATCTTGAAACATAATTTTTATTTCTTCAAACAGTTTTGCGGATGAATCATCTTTGTTCGGGGTAACACTTTGGGAATCTGATTTTTTATTTTTTGGGGCGGTTTGTAATATTTTTGAGATTTTTTCTTTAAATTCTTTAACTTGAGTTTTTATGGTTCCTTCGTCCGGTTCTGAATTTGGAATTCTTTTAAGAAGTTGTAATACGAGCTTTGTTAGAGAATCTTCATCGTCAGCGCAATTTTGGAATTGAGCAAAAGGACCGGTTGAAGCGTTTTGTAAAGGGATACCCAAAGCAATACCTAGAATAGAAGTATCTAGCTTGCCCTTTGCCATTCCAGCTTCAAATAGTAGCCATGGTCTATTTATGCTATTATCGGTTAATAAGCAAACTACGTCGGAAGCGTTTTGAATATTTTTTATTATTTCGGGGTACCATTCAATTCCGTATTCAATGCCTTGAGTGCCTTTTTTATCCGAGGTTCTGAAGGATTTAAGAACGCCCGCACTAACCTTTTTTAATAATTCACTAAATGTTTCAGCAAGTTGGGCATCTCTTGTGTCATGGCTAATAAAAACCAAGGGATTAACTGTTTTTATATTTTTGTCATCTTTAGTTGTTTCGCTCATGTCTTCTCCTTATTATTTTTCAAACATAACAATTGCTATACGACTTTCGTATTTCATTGTTTTTTAATTAAAATTCTTTTCTGTTCCCGATTATAAATTCGTCTTAACTACGCGTTAAGGTGAACCATTATACACAGTTATGATAGAATCTTTCGATTGATATTATTTCGTAATTACCCTCTAATATCAAACAAGACGCATTTCACATAATAGGGTCTTTTGTGCCGGACAGGCAGAGGGGCTTGTCCGGTACCCTTCGGCCGGTTTTGATCTGGATACAAATGGGTTTTCTACTTTGCCTCCCTTTTTTTTACGCATCATGCGTAACACATAGTGCGCAAAATACGTCGTTACCCCCCTCCTCCATTCTGTCAATAGTTATCAAAATGTCTGCGCCCGTAATGATATAAAATTATTGAAATTAGGACAAATCATTGATGATCAATGGCATGACATACCAAACCAATACGGGAACATCGCATTAGATCCATATACCATTATGCCCCATCATATTTAGGGTATTTTGATTCTTTATAAACGGACAGGGGCAAGCCCTGTATCTACAATATCTACCATTATTGGGTCTTCTTACAACACCAGGGATAAAATTCTTTGCAGGTCTTCGTTTGAAAAATATTGGATTTCTATTTTTCCTCGCTTTTTTCCCTGATAAATATTAACTTTTGTACCTAATTTATGTCTTAGTTCTTCTTCTATCTGCATCATTTCAGGGTTTTTACTTTTTTTGGTCTGTGTTTTCGGTTCGCCGATTCGTTTTACAAGCTGTTCTGTTTCTCTGACCGAAAGCCCTTTTTGAATAATAATATTTGATATTTTCTTTCTTTTATACTCGTTGGCAACGGATAAAAGAGCTTTCGCGTGCCCGGTGGACAACTTTCCGTCTTCAATATCTTTCCTGATTTCTTCAGATAGAGCAAGAAGTCTGATGGAGTTGGAAATAGTTGTCTTATCTTTTCCCATCATTTGTCCGACTTTATCTAAAGTATATTCAAACTGGTCTATTAGCTCTTTATATGCAGTTGCTTCTTCTATTGGGTTTAACTCTTCTCTTTGGATGTTTTCAATTAATGAAATCTCTAAACTGTTTGCATCATCTATGTCATCGCGTATAATCGCCGGAATTTCTTCCATGTTTAATTCCTGCGCAGCTCTCCATCGTCTTTCTCCGGCTATAAGTTCATAGAGTTTTCCCGCTGGCCGCACCAGAATTGGCTGAATCACTCCTTTTTCCTTTAATGAATTTATCAAATCTTCCATTCTTTTTTCCGCAAATTTTTTTCTTGGCCGGAAAGGATTTGGAACAATATCCACAACTTTTATTGTATCAACCTTTTTTTTGTCTTCACTTTGACTTTCTGAAATTAACGCACCTAATCCTTTTCCTAGTCTTTTATCCATTCTCGCCTCCTGAATTTATCGTAACTTCTTCATTTTCAACAACTTGCGTCTCTTCGTTTTTTGGAAAAGACGCTTTAATGATCTCTCTTGCAACATCTTCGTATTTATATGCCCCCATGGATTCGGGTGCATATAATGCAATTGGCTTACCGAATCCCGGAGCTTCTGTAAGTTTTATGGTACGAGGAATGACTGTATTATAAACCTTGTCTTTGAAATGTGTTCTTACTTCATTAATAACTTCTTTGGTTAAATTAGTGCGATAATCTGCTAAAGTCATTAAAACACCTTCAATTTCTAGTGTTGGATTCAAGTTTTCCCGAATAAGGTTTACGGTTTTAATCAATTGACTTAATCCTTCTAACGCATAGTATTCGCATTGGATAGGAATAATTACGGATTTTGCCGCGGTTAATCCGTTTATAGTTAACAACCCCAAAGATGGGGGACAATCAAAAATAATATATTCATATTGTTCTTCGATATTTTGCAGTGATTTCCTTAGCCGATATTCCCGGCCCATTACATTAACCAATTCTACTTCTGCACCGGTCAAATTAATATTAGAGGGAATTATTGATAATAATTCTATTTCTGTTTTATGTATTGTTTTTTCGATCTCAATATGTTCATGCAAAACATCATAAATACTACTTTCAATTAAATTCTTGTTTATGCCTAAGCCGCTGCTGGCATTAGCTTGTGGATCTAAATCGATTAAGAGAGTTTTTTTGTTGTTTAAAGCAAGGTATGCGGCAATGTTTAATGCGGATGTTGTTTTTGCAACCCCGCCTTTTTGGTTACAAAATGCTATTTTTTTCATGGGGCCCTTTGTGTTGATATTTTTTATTTTTGGTTTCCACGAGGAAACTCTGTAAAGATCTTTTCGACTTTCTAGGGCATTACTTTGGTTGTTTTTAGTATATTTTCAACGGAATACGTTGCGAGAAGAATATAGCAGATTTTTTTTATAAAGTCAAGGCGGCCTGTAATTTTTCCGTTATATTTTTCTTGAGCCTCTCGTGTTCCTTGGGAGAAGAACTCCGGCCGCTATGCTATTGTTTATTCCGGCCGCTATTGCTCTCTTTTTATAAGGCTTTTAGACAACCCCGGATAATGCACCCCTTAACACTTGGCCTTCTTACAATCGCCGAATATAGCAAGGATTCTGTTGAAACGGCTTTCTAGATAATTATCATTTCTTTCGATTCAATACCTTTGTCCGGCTATATGAAAAAGGTTTTAAAGACAACAACTCCATTTTGTCTTTCCCGAGCCTGTCCGCCTCTGATGGGAAAGCGGGAATCCTATCAAAATATATACTTCTATTATTGATTGACCGATCAAAGGTTTTTCTTCTTGATTTTCAATATTTACTGAGCATTGATTATAAAAACTCGTTCCTATGTGGGGGGCTTCTCTTGATTTTTATCTTTCCACGTGGAAATTCTTATTGAGAATTTTTTGATTTCTTTTTCTCACTATCTCCGGGAGAAGCAGATTCGCTTTTTTTCAATGTCGCTTTTATTCTTGCGAGCTTTGCTCCTTCCATTCCAAAAAGACCTTTGTGTTCTTCTTTTAAAACTCGAATAGTTACGTCTTTTTGTTTCGCGTTTAAAATATTCAACGCTTTATGAATTGCTTCTGAAATTGTAGCACCTTCAACTTCTATGGTTTTCTTATTCATTTTATTTGCTCTCGATACGTTTGTTTATCATTTTTTGCTCTGTCGTCATTAAAATTGTGTTTGTAAGCCAATACAGAACTAGCCCTGACGGCATATTGTAAAAGAGAAATCCAAAAAGTACCGGCATCATAAGTAGCATCATTTTCTGCTGCTGAGCTTGTTCTGCTGTAGGCGCGCTTGTTCCCTGAGAAGCTTTTTGCTGAACAATCATCATTCCCGCCATAAGCAGCGGAAGGATGTTAATGTGATTTCCAATAACAGGTAACGAGAACGGAAGCTGTACTGCATCTGGTCGGGCTAAATTTTTTATCCATAAAAAATTCGCGCCTTTCAGCTCAATTGATCTCATAAGCCCTTGATAAAGCGCTATAAAAATAGGCATTTGTAATATCATCGGAAGGCAGCCTCCAAGCGGATTTACATTATATTTCCGGTATAATTCCATCATTTCTTTATTCATTTTATTTGGATTATCTTTATGGAGTTCTTTAAGTTTTTGTATATGCGGTTGAATTTGTTTTATTTTTTGCATAGAGGAAAAGCTTTTGTATGTCAAGGGAAAGAGTATGGCATTAATCAAGATGGTCAGACAAATTATTGCAACCCCCCAATTTTTAATGCCTACTTGATAAAAAAATCTTAATATTGCAAGCAATATTTTGCTTAGTTTTCCAAAAAAGCCATAATCCACAATTTGTGTCATGTCTTCATAGCCTGTTGCCGCAATTCTTTTTTCATCCAACGGCCCTGCATATAATAAAAATTGATTTTTTAGAGTTTGTTCCGGGGCAATATCCTCTCCTCTGATTTTCAGTGTTATTCCTAAATTGTTTTGTCCTTCTTCTCTAACTTTTGCGCTTTCCGCAAATTCAAAAGGTTTCAGAATTAATGCAAAATACCTGTTTTTCAGTGCTGCCCAAGAAACTTGTCCACTCGTTTCTTTAGGCTCTTTTAAACTTTTTACTTTCCATATTTTACCATTTATTAATGAATTTGCTTCTAAAAAGCTTCTTCCGGTTACCTGATCAGTTTTTTCCAAATGTGACGGCCCATTTATATTGTAAGAAAAAACCGTGGATCGAGATGAAAGATTTTTGACGGAAAGCTCTAACTCAATATAATCCAAAGAATTCTGTATTTTATATTTTTTTGTAATTTCCATCCATCCTGGTTCTGTTAGTGTAAAAGCAACAAAATCTGCTTCTTGTCGGAATTTATATTTCTTTCTATTTGCATCTTTTATTAGTTCACTTTTGATCGCAAATATTTGTTCTTCATTTTTTAAAGCGTCGTAAAGGACTTCTTCTTTTCCTTCAGACATATAATCCTTGAGTTCTATTTTTTGTAGATTCCCGCCAATATCTGAAAAATGTAATCGGTATTTATCCGTTTCTATTTGAAAAATTTTTCCAGGGACATTTTCTTCTGTTTTTTTGCGCGCTTCTCCCGCAACATCAATGGTCCCGCTATCTTTATCTTCTACACTAAATGCATTGCTCTCTATGCTCTGCGACTCAGTGGCTATGGGCAGTGCCGCTTTTTTCGGGAATATAAAGCGTTGAAACATTAATAGAACTAATAATGATAACGCCACTGCAATAATTAATCTTTTTTCCATAAATAATCCCTCTCATTTTTTTTGTTTTTTATCACAGGATCATATCCTCCACGCGACAACGGATTACATCTTATAATTCTCCAGATAGACAACAGCACCCCTTTTGCGCTTCCAAAGTTATTAATCGCGTCATAAGCATAATCCGAACAGGTGGGTAAGTATCTGCAACTTCTTGTCAAATAAGGGCTTAGGGCTTTTTTGTACGCTTTAATAGCAGTTAATAATAATTTTTTTATCATTTGCCGCTATCCTTATTTGTTAAAAAATCCAGTTCTTCTATTATTCTCCGGGAAAAAACTTTTCGCGAATCTTTTTTTATCCGGCTGGGAACCCGTATAACTATTTTGATATTTTTGTGATAGTTTTTTTCTTTTCCCCTGAAGTAGGCGTAAATCAAGCGTTTTATATAATTACGTGTTACTGCTTTTGGAACATATCGTTTGGGCACTGTAATACCTACGGCAAAACTGTCTGCACCAGGCTCTTCCACCCTGTATAAACACAGCGTTTTACCGCATACGCTACTGCCGGTTTTCATGATGTCTGCGAAATCTTTCGCTTTCAGTAGGTGTTTTATCTTCACGCGGATAGAACTTTTCGTCCTTTTTGGCGTCTTCGTTTAAGCACTTTTTGCCCTGACACTGAACTGCTGCGCTCTCTAAACCCGTGCTTTCTTTTTCTTTTTAGATTAGATTTGGCTTTTAAGTTCTTTTTCACCTTTATATCTCCTTTTTACTGCTTTATACTATACAAAATTAAGACTCATGATTATATCATACCTTTATGCGAAGTCAAGGGAAATGCGGTGTTCTGTTTTTGTGTTTTCAGGATAATTGCATAAAATAATTTTCATTCACTATTCTTGTTCTCTTTCTTGTTGCTCAAATAATCCAGAATTTCGCGCCGCAGCTCTTTCTCTCGAAGTTTTTTCCGTTTTTCTTTGTAAAAAACGTTAAAAACTTCTTGCATTGGCTCATTCTTCTGTATATAATAACTTCACATCTTGTTAATTATGGTAAATTTATTTGTTCACAGTCTGTGGATAACTTGTTGATATCTTCTTGTTCTTCTGTGGGTAACTTTTCTTTTTTGTGGATACTTTTTAATAACTTTTTGGCATTAAAATGGACAATTTTTGGGAAAAAGTTTCGGCCATACTTAAAACAGAAGTAAACGACCAAATTTTCAGTGCTTGGTTTGATCCTATTTCTTTTATATCAAAGACTTCCTCATCTATTACTCTTGGCGTACCTAATAAATTTTTTGAAAACTGGATTAAAGAAAAATATATAAGTTTATTAAAAACATCGATTGATCAGGTTTCCGGGCAAAATTTATCTGTTTGTTTTACAATTGTTCCTTCCGTACACAAAGAAAAGGACTTTTCTGCTAATCCTGCGCTAGCCCAAGCTTTATCATCCCCGTTAAACAAATCTTCAGTAAATACGACTCCCCCGGCGGAGAAAGAAGGGCCAGGGGGATGGTTAAGATCGGTTTTTGGAGGATCTCGTTCGGCCTCGGAAGAACGGTCTCACAGTGTCGGGCTTAATTCAAGTTATACCTTTGATAATTTTATTGTAGGACAAAATAACCGTTTCGCGCATGCCGCGGCTTTGGCTATTAGCGAAAAACTGTCAAAAGCGTATAATCCTTTATTTCTTTACGGCGGAGTAGGGTTGGGAAAGACACATTTGATGCAGGCTTTAGGACATGAGATTTTAAAAAACCATCCCAAAGCAAAGGTTTTATATATTTCCAGCGAAGAGTTTACGAATCAGCTTATAAATGCCATCCGGACGAAAACAACATCAAAGTTTCGTGCTATGTACCGCACTATGGATATTTTATTAATTGATGACATTCAGTTTATCGCGGGAAAAGAATCTACACAGGAAGAATTTTTCCACACTTTTAATGCTCTTCATGACGCACATAAACAAATAGTCCTCTGCAGTGACCGGTCTCCGCAGGAAATAAAAGGGCTCGAAGAACGCCTGGTCTCTCGTTTTGCGTGGGGATTAATTGCGGACATCCAGCTTCCGGATTTTGAAACCCGCATAGCTATTATGGAAAAAAAGGGGGAGAATACCGACATCACTGTTCCAAAAAATGTTTTATACTTTCTGGCGGAAAATATAAAAACTAACATCCGAGAAATGGAAGGAGCGTTAATCCGTGTTGTCGCATATGCAAAATTAACTGGAAACCCCATGTCCGTTGAATTAGCCAGAGAAGTTTTAAAAGGGATGATTACGGCTGAAGAGAAAAAAATTACGATAGACTTGATCCAAAACACTGTTTCTTCTTTCTGTAATATAACAAAAGAATCCATGATAACAAAAAAAAGAACTCGCGCAGTTGCTTATCCAAGACAAGTTGCGATGTATCTCGCGAGAGAACTTACAGACCATTCTCTTCCTGATATCGGCACTTTTTTTGGAGGAAGAGATCATACTACAGTAATGCACGCGTGTGATAAAATTGGAACGGAATTAGATGAAAACGAAAAAACACAAAGGATGGTCAAAAAATTAAAAGAATTAATTAAAGGCTAACACCCTGTGGATAGTTTTTTTTAAATAACATTTTATCCACAGCTTATTTTTTCGTATTTGTCCTTTATTTAGAATGGGTTAAAAACATATCCACATATCCACAGGTTCTTTTATTACTATGACTATTTTAGTTAAATTTCAGAAAAGAACTAACAGTCTTACAGGAGGCTAGAATGGAACTGAAAATTACAAAACAAAGTTTAGTTGATGGTATTCAAAATGTTCAGAACGCTGTTTCGTTAAAAAGCAGTTTACCTATTTTAAGTAATGTACTTTTGGAAACAGACAAAGACAAACTGAAATTAACAGCCACAGATCTTGATATAGGAATCTGTTCAACTATTCCAGCTGAGATTATTTTTGAAGGCTCCATAACTATCCCGGCAAAAAAGTTTTTTGATATAGTTAAATCTCTCCCGGATGATAGCGAAGTTTTTTTATCAATGAAAAAAAATAATTTTGTTAATATAAAAAGCGGGAAAGCTCAATTCAGAATAATAGGGCTTCCTAAAGAAGAGTTTCCTCAATTACCGGTATTTAAAGATAAAGATTCAATTGTGATAGAAAACAATACGTTAAAAGAGATGATGAATTTAACGGAATTTGCCGTAAGCAGAGATGATACCAGGTATGTTTTAAACGGAATGCTGTTAACTATAAAAGGGGATAACATCAGTATCGTAGCTACTGACGGCCGAAGGCTTGCCGTGTGCAATAAAAAATTACCCAAAAAGACATTAATTGACAGGGAAGTAATTATTCCTACCAAAACAGCGCAGGAAGTAAAAAGAATGCTTACGGAAGACGGCGAAGTCGGAATAAAATTTAGCGATAATCAGATTATGTTTGATTTTCCCAACAGTTTTATTTTATCAAGGTTAATCGAAGGAGAGTATCCGAATTACAGAAATGTAATCCCTGAAAAAAACGGCCAAGAAATACGCGTGTCCAGGGAAGAGTTTTTATCGGCTACAAGGCGAGCCAGTATTTTTACGGATCAGGATTCTTTGGCTGTTAAACTTAATATAAAGAAAAAGAAAATTACGATTTCCAAAAACACGCCGTATTTAGGCGAAGCAAAAGAAGAAATAATCGCGGAATATACGGGTACGGATGATTTTGAAATAGGGTTTAACCCAAAATATTTGATAGATGTTTTAAAAAGCCTGGAGGATGATCAAATAGTTTTCGAAGTTAATGATGCTACCAAACCAGGCGTTATACGCAAAGGAGAAGATTTCACTTATGTAGTTCTTCCTATGCAGCTTACAAATTAAAAAGAAGAAAAGAAGCCACAGAAAGATAATGAAAAAAAAAGACGCGCACCATCTAAGAGACGTAATGAACAAGCTTTTCCATAAACTGGAAAAGGGTGCGGCAAAAAAAGGAAACGCGGTAATTGAAGCCTGGGATGAAAGTGTTGGGGAAGAAATAAAAACACACGCTGTTCCGGTAAATTTTAAAAAGGGAACACTAGTGATAATTGTAGAAAATTCTTCGTGGCTCTATAAATTAACTTTTGAAAAAACGAATATAATAAAAAAGTTCAACCAAAAATATAAAGGAACAAAAAAAGTTTCGGATATAAGATTTAGGGTGGGGGTAATAGAAGAACATACATTGTAAATCAGGGTTTTATTAAGCGATAATAAGAAAAATTATTTTAAGAAAGGATAAGAATGGCCAAGACAGAGAGCGAAAAGAAAAAAGGAACCTATGACGCGACTACAATACAGGTTTTAGAAGGGTTGGAAGCTGTAAGGAAAAGACCCTCAATGTATATAGGCGATACTGGAAAAAGGGGACTGCATCATTTAGTATACGAGGTTGTAGACAATTCCATAGATGAGGTAATGGGCGGATACTGCGATAAAATCGAAGTTATAATACACGCGGATGAAAGTGTAACGGTAAAAGATAACGGCAGGGGAATTCCCGTTGATATGCATGATAAACTGAAAAAACCGGCCGTAGAAGTTGTTATGACAACGCTTCATGCCGGCGGGAAGTTTGATCACCGCGTGTATAAAGTATCGGGAGGGTTACATGGAGTCGGAGTAAGCGTAGTTAACGGGTTATCTGAGTGGCTTGAGGTTGAAGTAAAAAGAGATGGACAAATTTATCACCAGGAGTATAAACAAGGAAAATGTGTTTCTAAATTAAAAGTTATCGGTAAAACGAAAACAACAGGAACAGGCGTTACTTTTAAACCCGACGAAGAAATTTTTAAAGAGATAACTATTTTCAGTTTTGACGTTTTATCCGCAAGATTAAGAGAATTGGCTTTTTTGAACAAAGGAGTCAAAATAAATCTGAAGGATGAAAGAATAGAAAAGGAAGTGGAGTTTTTCTATAAAGGAGGAATAGTTTCTTTTGTGGAACACATGAGTAAAAATAAGAATCCGATACATAGCAAAATTATATCTTTTGAAAAGGAAAAAGACGATGTGATTCTGGATGTGGCGATGCAGTACAATGAAGGGTATTCTGAAAACATTTATAGTTTTGTTAACAATATATCCACAACCGAGGGGGGAACGCATTTAACAGGGTTTAAATCCGCTCTTACCAGAACAATAAAAAATTACGGAAAAACAAGAAACCTGATAAAAAATGAAGATATGTCAGGGGATGACGCGAGGGAAGGGTTAACTGCCGTAATAAGTATAAAAATACCAAACCCTCAATTTGAAGGGCAAACAAAAACAAAATTGGGAAACTCTGAAGTCGAGGGTATTGTTGAAGCCGCTGTAAATGAAATGCTGGGAATGTATTTGGAAGAAAATCCGGCGCTTGCGGGAAAAGTAGTAAAAAAGGCTTTAACAGCGGCAAGAGCAAGAGAAGCGGCAAAAAAGGCAAGAGAACTGACAAGAAGAAAAGGCGCGCTGGAAAGCGGATCTTTGCCTGGGAAATTGGCAGATTGTTCCGAACGGGACGCGTCTCTTACCGAACTTTATGTAGTAGAAGGAGATTCCGCGGGAGGGTCTGCAAAACAGGGTAGGGACAGAAGATTTCAGGCAATACTTCCGTTAAAAGGAAAAATTTTAAATGTGGAAAAAGCGAGGGTTAACCAGGTTCTGAGCAACGAAGAAATAAAAACAATGATAACCGCGCTGGGAGCCGGAATAGGGGATGACTTTAATGTGGAAAAAGTGCGTTATGGAAAAATTATTCTCATGTGCGATGCTGATGTTGACGGATCGCATATAAGAACGCTTATCTTAACATTCTTTTTTAGGCACATGAAAGATCTTTTAGATAAAGAACATATTTTTATTGCGCAGCCGCCGTTATTCAGAGTAAAAAGAGGGAAAGCTGAACAATACATCAACACGGAACAAGAAATGAAGGCTTTTTTACTGGATCAGGGAACGGAAGGTGTAGAAGTAAAAATTGTAAAGGAAGAAAAGAACATAACTCCAAAAAAACTCAGAGAATTAATGGATCTTTTGGTTAAGCTGGAAAGATTATCGCATGCAATCGAAAGACGCGGGATAAAAATAGGGGACTATCTTAATTTGCGAAATGAAAAAACAAAAAAATTCCCTATGTACAAGGTTAAAATAGAGGGGGACGAAAAGTATTTATATAGTGACGACGAAATAGCCAAGTTCAAAGGCAAAGAAGGGAAAGAGCTGGATATAGAAGACGAACAGGAAGGAAAAGAATCAGCCATAACCATTCAGGAATTTTACGAAGCAAGGGAAGTAGAAAAAATAGCAAAAGAAATCGAAAAGTATAATTTGGATATAACAAGTTATGAAATTCCGAAAGAAGAAGAGACAAATAAAAAGAAGGGTGATAACCAGAAAAAAACGAAGGCCATATTTGTCATAAACGGAGAAAAAGAAATAAAGTCCTTAAAAGAGTTTTTGGGCCATATATTAAAAGAGGGTGAAAAAGGAATGACAATTCAAAGGTACAAAGGATTAGGGGAAATGAATCCGGAACAGTTATGGGAAACAACCATGGATCCAGAAAAGAGAACACTTCAGAAAGTAACGATAGAAGATGCCGTAGAGGCGGATGAAATGTTTAGCGTGCTTATGGGGGATAATGTGCAGGCCCGCAGAGAGTTTATTATGACGCACGCAAAGGATATCAAAGAGCTGGATATATAGCCAGGGAGCCGAGGATGCACGAGCGGGCCCTTTGCAGAGTAAGGTCCGGATAAAAAATAAGCAGGTGTACGCTAACGGTTTCAGAAAGGGAGAAAAAAGGAATGTATACACGAAACGAAAAAATTATACCTATTCACATTGAAGATGAAATGAAAAATTCTTACATAACATACGCTATGAGCGTAATAGCCGGACGGGCTTTGCCGGATGTAAGAGACGGGTTAAAACCAGTACACCGCCGCATTTTGTACGCGATGAAAGATATGGGAATAGTTTTTAACAAACCTTATAAAAAATGCGCCAGAATTGTCGGAGAAGTATTGGGTAAATATCATCCGCATGGAGATTCGGCCGTGTATGACGCGCTTGTAAGAATGGTTCAGGACTTTTCGTTAAGATACCCTCTTATCAACGGCCAGGGAAACTTTGGTTCTATTGACGGTGATTCGGCGGCGGCTATGCGTTATACGGAAGCAAGAACGCATCAGATAACCGAATGGATGCTCAAAGATATAGAGAAAGAAACCGTTGAGTGGAAACCAAATTTTGACGGGTCTTTAAAAGAACCCGAAATTTTGCCTACGGTTTTACCGAATTTGCTTCTTAACGGATCTAATGGGATAGCGGTAGGCATGGCAACAAATATTCCGCCGCATAATCTTTCGGAAATAGCGGATGCAATAATTTATATAATAGAAAAACCCGAATGTTCTATAAACGAGTTGATAAAAATCGTTAAAGGCCCGGATTTTCCCACAGGCGCCTTGATCTGCGGAAGGGAAAATATCGTAAAAGCGTATAAAACAGGCCGCGGCTCGTTAAAACTTCACGCGAAGGCGCATGTAGAGCAAAAAAAGCAAGGCAAAGAAAGTATAGTTATAACGGAAATTCCGTACCAGGTTAATAAGGCAAGGCTGATTACATCAATGGTTTCTTTGGTAAAAAGTAAAAAAATAGATGGGATCTCCGATATCCGGGATGAATCTGACCGCGATGGGATGAGAATTGTAATTGAAATCCGGCGCGGTTTTATGGCGGAAGTAGTCATGAACCAGTTATACAAGCATACTCAAATGAGCGATACTTTTGGAGTCATCATGCTTGCCATAGTTGAAGGACAGCCTAGAGTGCTGAACCTTAAAGAAATGCTGGAATTATTCGTAAAACACAGGCGAGAAATAATTATCAGAAGAACAAAATTTGATTTAGCCCGCGCGGAAGATAGGGCGCATATCTTAGAAGGATTAAAAATAGCGCTAAAAAACCTTGATGAAGTAATAAGGCTGATAAAAAAATCAAAAGACCCCTTAGAAGCAAAAAGCAGCCTTATGAAAAAATTCGGACTTTCCGAGAAACAAGCGTTGGCAATATTAGCCATGAGACTTCAGCAGTTAACCAATCTTGAGACAGAAAAAATAGAAAATGAATACCTGGAACTATTGAAAACCATAGAAACATTAAAAGGTATACTTGGAAGCGAAAAAAAAGTTTTAGAAATTATCAGCAATGAAGCCAAAGAAGTGAAAGAAAAATTCGGGGACGCGAGACGAACTGAAATAACAGGTGCTGCCGAGGATATCAACATTGAAGATCTTATCGCGGAAGAAGACATGGTAATAACTCTAAGCCATTCCGGATATATAAAAAGATGCCCGGTTAGCGGATATAAAAAACAAAGACGCGGAGGAAAAGGAATAACAGGAGCAGAAACAAAAGAAGAAGATTTTATTGAACATCTTTTTGTTGCATCAACGCATGATTACATGCTCTTTTTTACCAGTGAAGGAAAACTGCATTGGCTAAAAGTGCATGAAATTCCTCAAATAGGAAGAAGAAACAAAGGGCGCCCCATTATTAATTTATTAGGAGTTTCACAGGATGAAGCAATCTCTTCTGTTGTGCCAGTGAGAGAATTTACAAAAGGAAATTTTGTAGTAATGGCAACACAACAGGGAAAGATAAAGAAAACGCCGTTAGAAGCTTTTGGTAATCCGCGTAAAGGCGGAATTATCGCTATAACACTTTCCGAAGGAGACAGACTGATAGGTTCTGTGCTTTCTAACGGAAACGATCAGATTTGTATGGCAACCGAACAGGGAAAAGCTATCAGGTTTGAAGAAAAAGATATCAGAGCCATGGGACGAAGCGCGCAAGGAGTAAAAGGCATAACCTTGAGAAAAAAAGATAAAGTTGTAGGAATGGTGCAGGTTGATCCGGAAGGTACTTTGCTTTCGGTTACGGAAAGGGGCTACGGGAAAAGGACAGAATTTGAATCATACCGATTACAATCAAGAGGCGGGAGCGGAGTAATAAACCTTAAAGTCGTAGATAAAAACGGTAAAGTGGTTGGGATAAAAAGCGTCAAAGAAAAAAATGAAATTATGCTGGTGTCAATACAAGGCATGGTAGTCCGAGTAACTGTAACAGGCATAAGCAACATAGGCCGGGCCACACAAGGAGTGAAACTAATAAGTTTAAAACAGGGAGACAAATTAACTTCGGTTGCAAATGTTGTAGCAAAAGAAGAAGAGGCGGTAGCAGAAGTGGAAGGCAAGGCAGCGGACGGGGAAATAGAAAACGAAGAAATAATGGATACAGAAGAATAAAGAACTTGCCTTAGAAGATCAAATAAACTTGCAAGACAGGTATGTTAATCGAGAAAAAGAGGAAAGAGCCGATTTTAAAGGGGAAAATAGAAAACCAATAAAAAAAAGTTGCAAATACACAAGAGATTTTGTACAATAAGCCCCATTGAGTTTGACACAAAGAACAATATCTACGGGAAAAAGACAATAAAATTTGCGCGTCCCCATCGTCTAGCCCGGTCAGGACACCAGATTTTCATTCTGGCGACAGGGGTTCGAATCCCCTTGGGGATGCCATAATTCTCCCGCGAACTGTCCGCCCAAAAGCGGGAATGCGGGAAATGGCCCTAAAAATACGGTAAACAAGAGTATTTAAAGGGCAAAAAAATGTGAGTGAAAAATTGTATTGTAGGGAACCGTCCGGCTTGTTTCCTATTAGAGGATAGATTTCGAGGTTAGAAAACATATCTTTACGTAAGGTAGTTTTTTTGCGAAATAAACTTAATACAAAAAACAAAAAGAAAAAGCCCTTTTTACGTTATTACGGGGAGGGCTTTTTTGTTTTTAAGGGATCAACATAAAGGTGTACAAGAAATATGGATTTAGAACAACGGTGGAAAAAAGCGCAGGAAAAAACAGAGGTAATTCGCGGAAGAATTAAAGCGTTGCCGACTTTTGCAAGCACCAGAGTTTCTTACATTTTTTTGGCGGAATCCGTATTAAATGTCGGGAATACGATTGTCAGAAAAGGCAGAGTTTTAATTGAAAAACCTTTAATTTTATTGCCGGAAGACTTGCCCCAGTTTGAAGGGTTTTCTTTTGAAGAAGATTTTAATCTTGAACAGGGAGCTATGCAGATGTTTTTTTTAATGAGAGGGATTAGGTTCCCATCGTTAAAATATAACAATACCGTTGAAACTCTTGATTTGGATGAGTTATCATTGTCTAAGTGTGTGGAAAAATATAAAAAAGTTTTAGAGAGAAAAGAAAACGTTAGTACAGCTCTTGTTGTCGGCCCGGAAGATTGTTGGCAATTTTCGATTCTTCTCTATATGGTGTCTTTAATCGGAAGATGCGCAAAGAGCGACATTATAAATATAATTGATAAATTTAAAGCATATTAGTATAGGATAATTATGTGTGGAATAATCGGATATACAGGAAGTAAGAACGTAATAGAGGTTCTGTTGAAAGGACTTGCCCGGCTGGAATACCGCGGGTATGATTCTGCCGGCGTAGCTGTATTAAGAAACAGTGAGATAGATGTTGTAAAAAAACAGGGGAAATTATGCGTCCTGGAACAAGAACTTAAACGCGCCCCGATTCTGGGAACTACGGGCATTGGCCATACAAGGTGGGCTACTCATGGTGTGCCGAATGATGTAAACGCACACCCGCATAGAGACTATAAAGAAGACGTTGCAATAGCGCATAACGGTATTATTGAAAATTATCGGGAACTCAAACAAGGACTCGAAAAAAAAGGATATGGATTTAAGTCCGAAACAGACAGCGAAGTTATCGCGCATCTGATATCGGCGGCATATAAAGGCGACTTACGTTTTGCCGTAATGGCCGCTGCAAAACAACTAAAAGGATCTTTTGCGATAGCGGCAATACATAAAAAAGAACCCGAACGGATAGTCGGTATCCGCAAAGACAGTCCTCTCATAATAGGGCTTGGTAAAAAAGAAAATTTTATAGCCAGCGACATTCCCGCAGTTTTAGAGCATACGAAAAATGTGGTGTATCTTGAAAACAATGAAACCGTAGACATGAATAAGGACAGCTGCGTTGTGTATAACGATAAAGGCCTGCCCATAGCAAAAAAATCCACAAAAATAGACTGGAATATTTCTCAAGCGGAAAAAAGCGGGTATAAACATTTCATGTTAAAAGAAATCTTTGAACAACCGGAAGTCTTAAAAAATATTCTGAAAAAACGCATAAAAAACAATAGTATAGTTTTTGAGGAATTAAAAATAAAAGAAGAGAAGCTCAAGAAAATAAAGAATGCGGCAATAGTTGCTTGCGGAACGGCATATCATGCCGGGTTAACCGGAAAATATCTGATAGAAAAATGCGCGCGGATCCCTGTATGGGTAGACACTTCCAGCGAGTTCAGGTATAGAGACCCTTTAGTTGACAAGAATAGTTTAGTGATTGTAATTTCCCAATCAGGGGAAACAGCGGACACCCTAGCGGCGCTAAGGGAAGCAAAACAAAAAGGAGCAACTGTTTTAGCTGTATGCAATGTTGTAGGGTCATCAATTGCCAGGGAAGCGGATGGCGTTATTTATACGTATGCCGGCCCGGAAATAGCGGTTGCTTCCACAAAAGCGTATACCGCGCAGTTAGGGGTATTATATCTTTTCGCGCAATACCTTGCGGAGCTCAGAGGAACGATGGATGAGGCGCAGACAAAAAGATTTTTACAAAAATTCAAAGAAGTACCTATGCTTGCTGACAGAATGTTGAAACAATACCAGGTAAATGAAAACAGAATGGAACAATACGCGGCCAAATTTCATAGATATTATCTGGCAAGCAACAACAAAAGCTGTTTCTTATATTTAGGCAGAAACATTAACTATCCCAACGCATTAGAGGGAGCTTTAAAATTAAAAGAAATCTCGTATATAAGCGCGGAAGGGTATCCTGCGGGAGAAATGAAACATGGCCCCATAGCATTAATAGATGAAAATCCCTGGGTAGTATGTATTGCTGTAAATGGTGAAACATACGAAAAAATGTTATCGAACATACAGGAAATCAAAACCCGCGGGGGCATTATTATCGCTATTATTTCGGAAGGAAACAAAGAGGTAAAGGGTAAAGAAGCAGATTATGTTATTGAAATCCCAAAAACAGATGAAGTTTTTTCACCGCTTTTGGTAGCGTTACCGTTACAGCTTTTAGCGTATCATGTCGCGGCTGAATTTG
>JBDRLO010000073.1:0-6169 GCA_043812935.1 Candidatus Omnitrophota bacterium | reverse complement strand
AATACCAACACGCAATTGCACACAATCAAATCCTTGCAAAGAACTGCTTTCAAAAAAGGAAAGTACTGCTGTTAATTGTCGCCATGGTCGTCTTTCTGGGTCTGTCCAAATAACTTTTGGCTTTGCTTTTGAAAAATCAACAGCAACACTTGGATCCGTAATTCCTTCTGCATAACTTGCGTGCAATATCCCCTCCGAATAATGCATCCCCGCATCTTCCAACAAAACAAAACGCGCAAGCGGAACAAGTCGTCCTAAATATGAATTTTTAAGTTTTTTCGCTACGGAACAATCTTCGCCTGCAGGCATTTTTTCCCATGGCGCAAGTCCTAAGTATTCTGGAAAAATTTTAAGTTCTGCAATATTTTCTGTCGTAAACAAGTTAAGCCAAAGTGTTTCCCTTAAAGTTTCGCCCAATAAAAAGCTATGAAGAAAGCCCATAAAACCAATTGACGGTCCAGGCTTCCCCGTAGAAGGCTTACCTTTCTCGTTTACTTTACCTTTATACTCCAAAGAAAGAACAATTCCATTGTCTGTTTTTTTGCCACCCAAGGGAAACCCCATCATCTGTATCACTAAAAGCGCTTTATCTGCATCCCTCAGGTTTGTTTCAATCTGACTTTGCGTAAGTACTGTAGTGTTGCCAGTCGCAACATAAACTTGAAGGGCCCCAAATGGCTGAATCTCCGCGTCAGAAATACTTGTCATCTGTAAAAAAGGCTTTTCTCCGTACAGCCAGAATAAATCTTTTTTATCATTCAAATACTTTAGGCATTTTTCTGCCATTCCATCCGCGCCTAATTGTTCCCAATCCGCGTCATCCTTTGGGGTATAAGCGGTTTGAGCGATGGCTAAAAGTAATTTTAGTAAAGCAATTTTTTGAATCGGATTTCCTCCTAAAGAGGCTAATCCCGCATTCGAAAATATTTCCGCGAGACTTACCAATCCATATCCGGCAACCGAAATCCACGGTTCATCAACAAGATTAAATCTATTCGCGACAGGCATCAAATCCTCCTCTTATGTTTTTACCATTTTATAGCCTAAATAGGAATCGTAACTAAAACCGTATATCTCCGCATCTTCTACACTTTGAAGTTCCGCGCTTTTCGCAACGACCGCGGCTCTAAACGGACTTTCCGCGTTATCCCCTAAATAAACATACTCCTTCAGCCATGACAACTGTTTGGTTTTTGCCTTAGGCGCTAAATGTTCTGGCACCATAACCGTATTACGCAATAATTCTGCCGATAGTTTGCGCCACGTTTTTGGATCTACACGCTTCGGCAAATCAATTTCAGTGCCGTCTAAAAACTTAACCCTCACGCCATTATCCATTAAATTTTTTTTCTGAATTAAAAGTACTTCGGCCGATTCCATTTCCGAATAACGTGTTTGAGCTTTACTTTCCGGTTGAGTTTTTGTCGCGCGCGAAGTACTAACCAATGCCAAAGACCGTAATATTTCTCGTTTCTTTTCCATCGCTATTTTGTATTCAGCCATCTTTCCCTTTTCCGTACGCTCTTGATATGTCTTTTCTAACAATGTCCTAATATTGTCCGGGATACAGATACTGTTAATATCCCGCACAACTTCAAGTGTGCGGCAAAGAACATACGGGCTATAAACTTTAGCTGAGTCATCCAAGGTTTTTTCATTCTTTACTGCGTCTTCTAACCGCGGGGACAAAATCCATGCTTCTCGCTTTGCTTCAGCCGGACGAAGCGCGTCATTTTCACGATGCCGCCATAAACGACCGATTCTTTGAAAAAGCATATCTGTCGGACATATTCTTGTTACTAGAAAATCCGCGTCAATATCTAAAGACTGCTCTAAAACCTGCGTTCCGACTAAAATACGTCCTTTTTCATTGCGGAGGTTACGCCCGTCCTTACCAAAAATTTGCACCCATTTTTCTTCATTTTTTTCTCTGTCTTTTTTGATAAACCTTGAATGAATCAACCCGCATTCAATATTTATTTCTGTTGCTCTCGCTGATGATTTGCAAAACATATTCTGGGCTTTTTTTACCGTGTTCTCAATCCATAAAACCTGCTCTTTTCTCTCTGCGCGTTTTAAAATTTCTTCTATCGCTTCTAAATCATTGTCAATCATGCGAATATCCACACTTACGTCTGGTATTTTTTCCGTAGATACTTCCGTAACCCCTTTATCTGAATATAACGAAATAAGAGGATATTCTGAAACTTGTTTGACTTTCTCTTGACCTACATCAACGCCCATTATCGAATATCGCTCTCTATCAGTAAGTGTCGCGCTTAAAATAATTACTGTACAACATAATTCACGCAACGCGGCAACTAATTCTTTTAAGATTGTGCCGGTATAACCATCATAGCTGTGTACTTCATCTAAAATCACAATTTTCCCAGCAAGACCAAATGTTCGCACAAAGCCATGCTTAACATTCATCACTGCCATTAATGCCTGGTCAACAGTCCCAACCGCGAACGGCGCAAGAAGCCCGCGTTTGGCATTATTGAACCATGACTTTCCAGGAGAACCGTCTTCACCAAGTTCGGTATTACGAATCCAAGCCGCACCATGTAAAAGCAGTGCTTTTTGATGTTTACTCCTTGCTGACAATATTTTATCTAAAAACTGTTCCATCCGCAGATAGACTTTATCTGATGTCAATTGTGTTGGCAAAGCGAAATATATTCCTGTCGCCCGTTTTTTTTCTAATACCCTATACGCGGAATAAAGTGCGGCTTCAGTTTTACCCAACCCCATAGGCGCTTCTAAAACATAAACACCCCTATCTTCAACTGCTTGATATAATCTGGTTTGTATGTCTCGCGGCACAAAATTAAAAATATCTTTGAAGCTTAATCCTTTGCTAATTTCGGGCGTGATAAATCCAGCGTTATCTAAAGCTTTGTTTATTTTCTCTTTCCATTCTGTTTGTCCGGCATAGTCAAATAGTGATCCTGATCCTATCCAGTCAGACACAACAGTCAACCCCGCAAGAACATCTGAATGCAAACTATTTATTATAACAGGCCACTCACTGTTTAATTCTTTCTTTAATTTGCCCAATAAATCAATGCGTTGTTCCTGCCATTTTTTGCCGCCATAAACTTGCGCGTCAGAATCATTTACATTTTGAGGAGCAACCCCGTGGTGTTTGCCAAGAATCTCAGGAATATATTTAGGGTAATTTTTTGCCGTAGCTTGGCTTACAGTAAAATGATACCCTATGGTTTTGTCTAAAGCAGGATCTATAAGATTACGCCGTATCCCTAGATCACAAAATATTTTTTCTTGAAAAGTCGGACTAACCTTGCCAATATCATGCGCCGCGGCGATCAATTCACTCCCCTTAGGAAATAAACTATCCCTAAGCCATTCCGGCATTCTCTTCATAAGCCTTAATGCCACATGTCCTACAATTTTGCAATGTGTTTCGACAGAGACCCCAGCTTCGCGTCCCATTTTACTTTTTATTGTTTTGGCCAAACATTCATTTAAAGGAATGGGGGGGCATATCTTCCTGACCGTTTAAATTATTATTTCTTGGTTTTATCATAATCGGCTCTTTTCATGTTTTTAAAGCTTCAAAATTTGTACACATCACGGTCTCTCTTGGAACCCATAGCAGTTTTCTGCATAAATTCTTCCTTTACGATTATTTTATTATTGATCTGTTTTTTTATTGATCCATTTTTTAAAAAAAAGGTCAATAATTGTGTACTTGTCCTCCTCTCTGTCCAGTAAATCTTTATTAACTAAACTTTTTAGCGAACGCTGTAGGGATGACGGAGTTCCTAACCCAAAATTAGCAATCACTTCTGCTGAAAACATTTTTTCATCTTTTGATATTTTAGCTACAGTTTCCATTACTTTTTTCTGTTTGGTTGTCAACAAACTCCAGGTTGCCTCATATGTAGGAGATGTCCACTCAAGCAGGATATTAACGCATTCCATAATTTTCTCCTGCGTTACAATTTTTCCGCGTTCTGTGTTTTCCCATATAATGTAACACAAGTATTGGACATAGTACGGGTGGCTTTCGCAGATTTCTACTATAAAAGAAGCGATTTCTTGATCAATCTGTCTCTCTTCATTTAGAAATTTTTCGGCAATAAAAATAGTTAACTCTTCTTTCTTTATCTTTCCTAGAGGATAAGTTGCCGCCAATTTATAAAAAGGACGGTTTGTATTGTTGAACATATCAACAATCAAGTGTTTCTTGCTTCCCATGAAAAAATACGAAATGTTCTGATGCTGTTGTATGTGTGTTCGCAGTATTTTTTCTACCAGATCATTTTGAAATTGTCCTATTTGCTGAAATTCATCAAATACTATTACCGCCTTCTTCTTTTTTTTCTCAACGGTTCGATTTACAGAATTAATAACGTCTTCTAGCAAAGGAATCGTTTTTGCTCTATCAATATCAACCTTAAAAACGGGTTTACCGTCATCATCATATGTTAACGCTGGACGCAACTGTTTAAATAATTTTCCCACGTTTTTAAAAGCTTGCTCCGTTTTGCTTAACAAAGAATTAGCTACTGCTTCGGAATATGTTTTTACTAACTGCTCTTCTGACAATACCGCATATAAATCAACATAGACCGTTAGTATTCCTTCTTTTGCGGCTCGTTTCAACACTTCTTTGACAAGTGATGTTTTCCCGAACCTTTTTTGTGAAAATATCATTACATTTTGGGAGCTACGCGTAAACCCTATTAACTCTCTAATTTCTTTTTTTCTGTTACAAAAATTTTTCGCTCCCACTTCCTTACTAAATACAAATGGATTTTCCACTATGCCCCCATATTTTACGCATTATGCGTAACGCATTATGCGTAAAATATGGCATATTTGCCCGTTTATGTCAAGAACTGCTTACAAAAATAGTGTTTTCCTTGCTTACTCAGAATCGGACAGGGGCAAGCCCCGTCCCTACGATATCTACCATTATTGGTTCGTTTAAATCAAAATCTTCTGTTGAATATTTCAGAGCAAATATGGCATATTTGCCCGTTTAAGTTAATTCTATTTCTACGTTTACCTTGCCCCCACTATTTTTACATTGTACAATTGTTGTACTAGGATCATTGATTCGTCATTCATGTTTCACCTCTAGCCTATCTTCGAGAAGATGACAAAACATAGAAAGATATAAAAATGAATATTATGGCTCTCCCGCAAAATATGGCTAATAGAAAAACTGTTGTGCTGTCCGTCGTTTTAATTGCGTTGATCGGTTTCGCGGTTTATTTTAATTCTCTAAACGGCACATTCATTTGGGACGATGATCATTTAGTAAAAGACAATATTTATATTACAAATGCTGTTCATTTTCCTACCTTATTTTCTGCTCATATCGGAGCAGGAGCTCATATAGATTATTCTTCTTACCGCCCCCTACAAATGGTTACCTATCTGATAGATTACTCCTTCTGGAAATTAGACGTAAGGGGGTATCATTTAACGAACATTCTTCTTCACATCCTTGCCTCGATAGCCCTCTACTGGCTGATAAGTGTTCTTTTTAAAAACAGCTTATTAGCCTTATTAGCTAGCCTATTCTTTGTATGCCACCCGATACATACGGAAGCAGTCTCTTATATTTCCGGTAGAGCGGATTCCTTAGCTTTATTATTTATGCTACTTTGCCTTGTTTTTTATATTAAAAAAAGCGGAATATCGTATTTTTTTGCCTTGACGTGTTATGTCTTGGCTCTGCTTTCCAGGGAGAATGCTGTAATGTTGGTGACATTAATTCCTTTGTGTTGTTACTCTTGCAACAAACGGGTCAACATTAAGAAATTTTTGCCTTTATTGAGCATTGCTCTTATCTACCTTTGCCTGAGGGTCACAGTTTTATCTTTTCATAAGGCTTCTCCGACCAGTTTGTTTCAAAGAATACCTGGTTTTTTTGAGGCGTTAACCACTTATATAAAACTTTTGTTTGTTCCTTTTGGTCTACACATGGAATATGGCAATAAATTTTTTAGTTTTACCGACCCAAAAGTAATAGCCGGCGTTTTGATATTGGTTTTAGCCTTAACTCATTCTTTTAAAAAGCGACAGCACAATAAAGTATTCTTTTTTTCTGTCTGGTGGTTTTTTTTAACACTGCTTCCTCACTCTAATCTTTATCCTATTCCTATCGCTTATATGGCGGAACATTGGTTAT
>JBDRLO010000072.1:0-50881 GCA_043812935.1 Candidatus Omnitrophota bacterium | reverse complement strand
ATCCTGTAGGGACAGGCCCCTGTGCCTGTCCGGTACAAAAAAATACGTCAAAATTAACAACTTGATATATTTGTTGATATAAATATTGTTTATTTCTTGAATTTAATTTTAAATGTATGTTATAATACGCTCCGGACTTAGTGAAATTAATGCCCGCATAGCTCAGTTGGTAGAGCAACTGACTCTTAATCAGTGGGTCCAAGGTTCGAGCCCTTGTGCGGGTACCAGTATGGTTGTCCAGTTAGCCGATTAGCCGGTTAGCCGGTTGTTTTTTACCCCGGGCGGGTGTAGCTCAGTTGGTAGAGCATCACGTTGCCAACGTGATTGTCGTCGGTTCGAGCCCGATCACCCGCTCCATTTTTTTATCCAGAGATCAAACGCATATTTAAGACTTGAAGAAGGAGAGCTGAAACAATGAATATTATGGATTTGTTAAGTAAGGACGCGATAGCCATAAACCTTGAATCACAAGAGAAATCAAAAGTACTTTCAGAACTTGTGGATTTGCTGGTTGTTTCCGGTGATGTAAAAAAAGTCGGCAAAAATGAAATACTTAAAAGGCTTCAGGAAAGAGAAATGTTGGGATCTACCGGCATAGGAAAAGGTGTGGCTATTCCGCATGCGAAGTGCCCTAAAATAAAGAAAATGATTGCGGCTTTTGGGGTTTCAAAAACCGGTCTTGATTTTAAATCACTTGATGGAGAGCCTACGCATATTTTCTTCCTCTTAATCGCTCCAGGAGAAACTCCGGGGCCTCATCTAAAAGCTTTAGCCAAAATATCACGATTATTAGACGATAAGTTTATAAGAGATAGATTGTTGGCTGTAAAGAACCCGCAGGATGTTTTAAAAATTATAAAAGAAGAGGAACGTAAAAAAACGCAGTAAACCGCGAGGATTAGTTTACGTTATACTATTGATATGGAAAAGCTGAAATGGTTGTATCCCGGAATGCTTGTTAAACGGTGGATTTTTCTTTCCATTTTTGGAATTTTAATGATTTCAATGGGATTTGTCATAGTTATTTCGGAAAGAACCACTGAAAACAGAGCTATGGCGGGCCTTATTATTGTTTTGGGTATTTTGTGTGTAATACTTGCCGTTAAACGTATATTAAAGTCGTTAATGACTGTTTTAGTCCCGACGCCCGCGAGGAATGAAGATAAACTCGTGGAAAAAATTTACGAGAAACGTATTTTAGAAAGAGGTCCGAAGATTGTCGTTGTTGGCGGAGGGACAGGTCTTTCTACGCTTTTAACAGGGTTAAAACAAAAAACGAGTAACATTACGGCGATAGTAACGGTGGCGGATGATGGAGGTTCTTCCGGAAGGCTTCGCGAAGAATTTGGAGTTCTTCCTCCCGGGGATATTCGTAACTGTTTAGTCGCGCTTTCAGACTCTGAAGATCTTCTTGGCGCGCTTTTCCAGTTTCGTTTTGAAAATGGTACGGGATTGCATGGCCATAATTTTGGGAATTTATTTATTACAGCACTTTCTCGTGTTACGGGAGACTTTGCCAGAGCTATCAAAGAGTCAAGTAAAGTTCTTGCTATCCGGGGAAACGTTTTTCCCGCGACATTACAAACAGTTAAGCTTGTAGCGCGCCGGGAAAACGGCAAAGAAACAATCGGGGAGTGTAAAATACGTGAAGAAAAAGACAGCCCGGTAGAACACCTTTTTCTTCTGCCGAATGATTGTGAAGCTACGCAAGAATCAGTGGATGCGATAAGGCAGGCCGATGCTATTATTCTGGGGCCGGGTAGTTTGTATACAAGCGTAATGCCTAATCTGTTAATAAAAGGTATACAGGATGAGATAGTTAAGTCTAAGGCAGTTAAGCTTTACATATGCAATATTATGAGCGAAATTGGTGAAACCGATGATTATTCTGTCAGCGACCATGTGGGGTCAATAATAAAGCATACGCATCCGGATATTATAAATTATTGTGTGGCAAATGTTTCAAGGATACCAAGGCTTTTATATGAAAAGTATAAGTTTGAAAATAAATTTCCGGTACGGCTTGACGAAAAAGATGAAAAATGGTTCAAACGTGAAAGAATACAATTAGTTAAAGCGCATGTTGCCGGGATGAAAGCGTTTGTGCGTCATGATACTTTAAAATTATGTGAAGTAATTATGGATATAATCAATGACAGTAAAAAGAAATGGTAGGCATAAAAAAATAAGATTTGCAATGGCGTTTCATTGTTATCAGCCGGTATTTAATTTTGACAATGAAATAGAGAATGCTTATCAAAATGCGTATAAACCTTTTTTACGGATATTGGAGCGTTTTAATAGTATTAAAGTTTCATTTCATTATTCAGGCAATTTGTTGGAATGGCTGGAAAAGGAGCACCCTGAATATATCGAAAAAGTGAGAAATTTAGTTAGCCGCGGACAAGTTGAACTTATTGGCGGCGGTTGTTTTGATCCTGTGATGACAATGATTCCGGAAAGGGACAGGCGCGAACAGCTGGAAATGAACAATGAAATCATAGCAAGAATGTTTGATGTGAATCCCAAAGGAGCCTGGATAGCGGAAAGGGTTTGGGGGGAGACTCTTGCGGATACTTTTATAAAAACCGGAATTCGATATACGATAATTGATGATTATCATTTAGTTAATGCCGGAATAAACCCAAATGAAGTTCTAAAACCTTACTTCATGAGGCGAAATAATCAAAAAATTGTGCTGTTTCCCGCATCAACTAAACTTAGGTATTTAATGCCATTTAGCCGTCCGGAAGTAGTTCTTGATTATATAAAGGATAAAACAGCGGCGATTCAAGATGAGAATGTGCATTTTTTCTTTGCTGATGATGGAGAAAAATTTGGGGCGTGGCCTTATACTTTTAAATGGGTATATAAAAAGAATTGGCTTGAAAATTTTTTCCAGCTTATAGAAGACAACAATAGAGAGATTAATACAGTTACTTATTCAGAGGTTTTGGAAACCTCTGAGCTTAAAGAAATAAGATATGTTCCTGAATCAAGTTATCCTGAAATGATGAAATGGAGCGGGGGGAATTTTAAGAATTTTTTTGAAAAATATCATGAAGCGGATCGCATGTATAAAAGAATGCTTTTAGTCAGTGACAGGGTAAAAGCGTTGGATTCGTCAGGTATTTTTTTAGGGGCGTCCGGTAGAATTAAAGAAGCAAAAAAAGAGTTATATAAAGCTCAGTCAAATTGTGCGTATTGGCATGGTGTTTTCGGCGGAGTGTATTTGCCGCATTTGCGGTCAGGAGTATATAACCATTTGATAAAAGCTCAGGATATGGCGGATGAAATAGAACATGATAGCGGTAAAAAGATAAGTTCTATTGAATGGGCGTTTGATGAGCTTGGACGCGAAACGTTTATCAGCAATCAAACGCTGAATGTTTTTGTAAAAGCGGGTGACGGTGGCAGCATAACGGAGTTAGATTATAAACCAAAGCACTTGAATCTTACAAATACAATGTCGAGAATTAGAGAAACGTATCATGAAAAACTGAACAAAAATTATTCCGCTAAGATAAAACAGGCAAGAAAAGCCGTAGAAAACGGGAAACTGGCGGATGTTAATGACGCATTAGGCATTGGCCGGAGAGGGTTGCGTAAGGCATTGGTATATGACGATTACAGCCGTATGTCGTTTTTGACGCATATTTTCAGCGGCAAAAAAATGTGGGATAAAAAGTCAAAAACTCTTATGAGCAATAAAAACTTTTTAAAAGGAAAATATAATTCCGAAGTGCGTGTAGAAAAAGATTGTATCAGAAATTATCTTTTTAAACGTGATAAACTGTTAGTGGATTGCGGTCATATGGCAGATCTTGAAATCAGCAAAGAAATCGTGGCGGGAACGGGGCCTAGTTTGGAATTCGCACACAGGATACGTAAATATAATAATGGAAAGATTGTTTTTAAATACGGTGTTGAATTTAATTTTTTGATATGGGATAAAAAGTTTATGTTGCGTCCGAAACTTATGAAAACACGTCAGTTTTCTTTAAAAGACCGGTATTCTGGCGTTATTGTAAGTTTTTTTCTTAATGACAAATTTTCTGTTTTGAGATATCCAATTTATAGCATTAATGAGACTGAAACAGGCCTTAATAAAACGTTTCAAGGTGTATCAGTGCTTGTTTTGGATGAATATGACAGCAGTTTTGATAGATTCGGAATTAAAGAAATGAAAATAAATTTTACGGTAAATTAAAAATTTGACAATTATATGCTGAACGGGAAAACTTATGGCAGTTAAAGAGATTAAAAAAGATATTGTTGTAAAAAACAAAACCGGGTTGCATGCCCGTCCGGCGGCATTATTTGTCCAAATTGCGAATAAATATGATAGCGAAATAACCATAATAAAAGGGGAACAAGCGGTTAATGGAAAATCTATTATGGGGATATTAATGCTTGCGGCTGAAAAAGGCGCCAGAATTTCTATTATTGCTAAAGGAGAAGACGCAGAAGACGCGATAAAAGAATTAACACAAATATTGTTGAATGATATAGATAAGATTAAATAGTTTTACTATTTATCTGTTGATTGAATCTAAAAAATGTTGTAACTTTAAAATGAGGCATGTTTATGAAAAAACGTTTAAATTCCAAAAAACAAATTCAGCTTAAAGGTATACCCGCGGCACCGGGAATAGCTATAGGAAAGGTGCATATTTTTGGAACAGAGGAAATAACGCCGATTGAACGCAGTATTTCTGATAAAGAGGTTTCATCGGAAATAGAACGTTTTGGAGCGGCTTTAAAACGTACAAGAAAAGAAATCCTTGCGATTGAAAAGAAAATATCGGTTGAAATGGGGATTGAACACGGTAGAATTTTTAGCGCGCATCTTTTAGTGCTGGAAGACAGTGTTCTGGTTCAGGAAGTTATTTCCAGATTGAAAAAGAAAAAGAAAAATGTTGAATTTATTTTTACGCAAGTAATAGACCGTTATATGAGTGTGCTTTCCGAAGCAAAAGATGAATATTTAAGGGATCGTATAAGTGATATTACGGATGTTGGAAAGAGAATTTTAAGAAATTTAGCGGGACGCGAAGAAAAAAAACTGGAAGATCTTGATGAAAAATCGGTTGTAATTGCTTACGATTTGTCTCCATCTGATACGGCTATGATGCATAAAGGCCGGGTTCTAGGGTTTGCTACCGATATCGGCGGAAGAACCTCGCATACTGCTATTATGGCCAAGTCTTTGGAAATCCCGGCAGTTGTGGGATTAGAATCAATAACGGATATGGTAAAAAACGGGGATGAAATAATTCTCGATGGTATACACGGTGTTGTAATTATTAATCCGAATAAAAGATTTCTTGAACAATATCAGAAAGAAAAGAAACGATATGAACATCTTGAACATGAGCTTGTTGAATTAAAACTTTTACCTAGTGAGACTCTTGACGGAAAAAAAATAATTGTAGCAGGCAATATAGAATTGCCGGAAGATGTCGCGAGTGTTATATCTCATGGCGCGGAAGGCATTGGGTTATATAGAACGGAATATTTTTATATGAACAGGCGAGATTTGCCGAGTGAAGAGGAACAGTATAACGCCTATAAATCGGTTGTGACGAGAATAAAGCCAAATTGTGTGATAGTGAGAACATTAGATCTTGGCGGGGATAAGTTTCTTTCTCAATTGGATGTCCCTAAAGAAATGAACCCTTTTTTAGGGTGGAGAGCAATACGTTTTTGCTTGGCGCGTCCGGATATTTTTAAGTCGCATCTCCGGGCAATATTAAGAGCTTCAGCTTACGGTAATTTAAAACTTATGTACCCAATGATTTCAGGCATAACAGAATTCAGACAGGCTAATGAAGTGCTTGAACAGGTAAAAAAGGAATTAAGAAAAGAAGGGGTTCCGTTTAACGAAGATATACCTGTAGGAGCTATGATTGAAGTTCCATCAGCGGCTATTACAAGCGATATTTTGGCAAAGGAAGCGGCTTTTTTTAGTATTGGGACGAATGATCTTATTCAGTATTCTCTGGCAGTAGACAGGGTTAATGAAAAAATAGCTTATTTATACGAACCTGCGCATCCAGCGGTTTTGAATTTAATAAAGATGGTTATTGATAATGGGCATAAGAATAATATCCCGGTTGGATTATGCGGAGAAATGGCTGGGGATGTTTCTCTGACAATGATATTGTTGGGATTGGGGTTAGACGAGTTCAGCACTTCGCCTATAGCGGTTCCTGAAGTTAAAAAAATAATAAGGTCTATTAACTATTCAGCCGCGAAAAGAATCGCGAAAAAAGCGTTAACATTTACTTCAGGAAAAGAAGTTCAGGATTTTGCGAAAGAAAGGCTTCGAGAGTTAGTTCCGGATATTGCCGGGGAATTGATTGATTAGGTTTTAAAATAGCATGACTGGCTGAATGGTGGAGTAGAAAAAACGCGCAACTGGAAAATTGGCAACTAATAATAGTCCGGCCGCGTAGGATTTGAGGTAAATGTGCTGCGCAAATTTACCTCAGACATTAGTTTGGCAAAATGGTTATGGGGCAAGGCATGCCTTGCCCCTACGAAGAAACCATAGTCTCATTAAAAGAAAGGAATTTTGAATGAAAGGATTAATATTAGCCGCAGGTTATGGTACCAGATTGTATCCTTTGACGCTTGATCGGCCTAAACCGCTGATTAAAGTCGGAGGGAAAACAATTTTAGAAAGGCTTTTACGCAAATTTGAAGAATTGGAATCTTGTGACACGGTATATATCGTTACTAATGACAAGTTTTACAATATGGTATTTCACTGGGTTAGGGAAAGGAGTTTTACCGTAAAAGTAGAGGTTGTTAACGATTTAACTACGACCAATGAAAACAGGCTCGGCGCTATTGGGGATATTAATCTGGTTATTGAGAAAGAGAATCTTTGTGACGATATTTTAATTGTAGCCGGAGATAATCTTTTTGAATTTAATATAGGAGATTTTGTTGTTTTTGGACAAAAAAAAGAAAGATTTAGTGTTGCTTTGTTTGATGTAAAAGACAGGAAACTTGCCCAAAGATATGGGACTTTGGTTATTAATTCTGAAACTAATAGGGTGGAAGATTTTCAGGAAAAATCTCCTTCGCCGAAGAGTACGCTTGCTTCAACTGGGATTTATTATTTTCCAAAGGAAAAGCTGTCAATGTTAACTAAGTATATGCAAACTAATCTGACAAAAGACGCTCCGGGAAATTTTGTAAAATGGATATCTGAAAACGACGAAGTTTTTGGATATGTTTTTACCGAAGGGTGGTATGATATAGGAGATAAAATATCGTTAGGCAAGGCGGATGTGGAATATCGTGAGAGAGAAGCTGAATAATACTAAATATGAACAGAAGGAGTTAGTGCATGAAGAACAAATATCTATTTACATCTGAAAGTGTTACGGAGGGGCATCCTGATAAGGTCTGTGATCAGATATCTGACGCAATATTGGATGAAATATATAAAAGCGATCCCTCTGGCAGAGTAGCATGTGAGACAATGGTAACTACCGGGTTAGCTTTGGTAGCAGGGGAAGTGACAACTTCTTGTTATGTTGATATTCCGAGAGTAGTGAGGAACACTATTCGTGAGATCGGTTACACAAGCGCTCATTATGGTTTTGATTATCTTACTTGCGGAGTGGTTACCTCTATTCAGGGACAGTCGCCGGATATTGCGATGGGTGTTGATACAGGCGGCGCAGGTGATCAGGGAATGATGTTCGGGTATGCGACAGATGAGACGAAAGAACTGATGCCTATGCCTATAACTTTGGCGCATGCGCTTACACGCCGGCTGGCTCATATAAGAAAAGAAAAAGAAGTGAATTATCTGAGGCCTGATGGGAAAAGCCAGGTTACGGTGGAGTATCATGACGGAGAGCCTAAAAGGGTGGAAGCAGTAGTGATAAGCGCTCATCATGACCATAAAGCTGTAATGAGCGATATTCGTCGTGATATGACGGAATTAGTTATAAAAAATATTATCCCGTCGGCATTAATGGATAAAAATACGAAGATTTTCATTAATCCGACCGGTCGATTTGAAGTCGGAGGTCCGCAGGGGGACACTGGTGTTACAGGACGTAAAATTATTGTTGATACATACGGCGGTGTGGGGAGCCACGGAGGCGGATGTTTTAGCGGGAAAGATCCTACAAAAGTTGACAGGTCTGCTTCTTATATGGCCAGGTATGTAGCTAAAAATATAGTCGCCGCGGGTATAGCGAAAAAATGTGAAGTTCAGATCGCTTATGCTATTGGCATTTCAGAACCGGTAAGTATTATGATTAATACTTTTGGGACAGGTAAGATTTCTGAAGAAAAAATAGTAAAACTTGTAAGAGAGAATTTTGATTTAACACCTGGCGGTATAATTGAAAAGCTTAAGTTAAGACGGCCGATATACAAACAAACTGCCGCATATGGCCATTTCGGTAGAAATGAAGAAGGTTTTACCTGGGAAGAAATAGACAAAGCCGATGATTTGAAAAAAGCGGCGAAGTAAGGTTTGGGCCAGCTTGTCCTGAGCTTGTCGAAGGGTTAGCCGGTTGGCCGGTTTAGGTAAGTAGAAGTTTGGGGAGAGGGTTTAGCCCGTGCTTTGCAATTAAAAAAGGCTGTAAAAACTAATACGCTACATATGGCGTGTACAGTTTAAATAACCGGCTAATCGGCGCATTAGTAAATCGATTAACCAATTTTTTTAAGGAGGCAACAGTGTCTACAGCAACAACTGATTATAAAATAAAAGACATAGCTCTTGCGGATTTTGGCAGAAAAGAGATTGAAGTCGCGGAACAGGAAATGCCTGGGTTAATGGCTATTCGAGAAAGATATTGTAAAGATAAACCTCTTAAAAATGTCCGCATAATGGGATCTCTGCATATGACAATACAAACAGCGGTTCTTATTGAAACGCTTGTTGCTCTTGGGGCAAATGTTAGATGGGCGAGTTGTAATATTTTTTCAACCCAAGATCATGCGGCAGCGGCAATTGCTGAAACAGGTGTGCCGGTATTTGCCTGGAAAGGTGAAACGCTTGAAGAATTTTGGTGGTGTACGGAAAAAGCACTTACGTTTCCCGGAGATAAAGGGCCCGAGCTTATTGTTGATGACGGTGGTGATGCTACTTTAATGATGCATTTGGGCGCGGCCGTGGAAAAAGATGCTTCAATTCTGGATAAAAACCCCGGAGGAGAAGATGAAAGCGAGCTTTTAAAATTGTTGGGAAAATCTTTAAAAACCAAACCGGGCAAATGGACGGAAATGGTTAAAGATTGGTGCGGAGTTTCTGAAGAAACAACTACCGGGGTTCATAGGTTGTACCGCATGATGCAGACAGGTGAACTTTTAGTTCCTGCAATTAATGTAAATGATTCAGTTACAAAATCAAAATTTGATAATCTTTATGGATGCCGAGAATCTTTAGCAGACGGGATTAAACGGGCAACGGATGTTATGATCGCGGGTAAGGTTGCCGTGGTTTGCGGTTACGGCGATGTGGGAAAAGGTTCTTGCCAGTCTTTAAGGGCGATAGGGGCTCGGGTAATTGTTACGGAAATAGATCCAATATGCGCTTTACAGGCGGCGATGGAAGGTTACGAAGTTGCGACTGTAGAAGATACTTTAGGTATCGGTGATATATATGTGACGGCAACAGGGAATAAAAATGTTATCCGTATTGAGCATATGGAAAAGATGAAATCGCATGCTATTATTTGTAATATTGGGCATTTTGATAATGAAATAGAAGTTTCCGGACTTGATCAATTCCCAGGGATAAAAAAGGTTAATATAAAACCGCAGGTGGATAAATATATTTTTCCGGATGGAAAACAGTTATATCTTTTAGCCGAAGGAAGGCTGGTGAATTTAGGTTGCGCGACGGGGCATCCGTCATTTGTAATGTCAAATTCGTTTTCAAACCAGGTGTTGGCTCAAGTTGACCTTTGGAAAAACAAAGGAAAGTACGCAAATAAGGTATATAGGCTGTCAAAAAGCCTTGATGAAGAAGTTGCCCGATTGCATTTGAAAAAAATTGGTGTAAAACTGACTAAACTTACGAAAGAACAAGCAGATTATATAGGTGTATCAGTAGAAGGTCCATATAAACCGGAGCATTACAGATACTAAATTAGTTAGCCGGTTAGCCGGTTTTTCGCAAACTAGACGAGGAAACTATGAAAAAAGGGATTAAAAGGATCGGGATTTTAACTTCTGGTGGAGATGCTCCTGGCATGAACGCGGCAATTCGCAGTATTGTGCGTAAAGCGATATTCGAAGGGTTGGAAGTTAAAGGTATATTACGCGGATATGAGGGGTTGATTAACGGTGAAATTATTGCTATGACTTCGCGAAGTGTGAGTAATATTCTTTCACATGGCGGTACAATTTTAAAAACCGCGAGATCTGAAGAATTTATGACACGTGATGGTCAGGCAAAAGCCGTAAAAGTACTTGAGGATAATGAAATAGACGCGCTTGTTATAATTGGCGGAAACGGATCTTTGCAGGGCGCGCTTACGTTATGTAAAGATTGGAATATCAAGAGTATAGGGGTACCCGGAACCATAGACAATGATTTAGGATATACGGATTATACTGTGGGTTCGCATACGTCTGTGGATACTGTTTTAGACGCGGTTGATAAAATACGTGATACGGTTTCCAGTATGGAACGTATTTATGTAATAGAGGTTATGGGGAGAAAAGAACCGTACATTGCCATAGTTGCCGGTCTTGCCGGAGGAGCCGAAGAAATTCTTTATCCGGGAAGTAAAATCACTATGGAGCAGATCGCAATGGAGATACGAAGAGCGGAACAAAAAGGTAAACGAAGTTGGATTATTATTGTTTCAGAAGGATTTGATACGGCTCAGTCTGTTTCAGAAAAAATAAATAAAAAAACCGGATATGAAGTTAGAGGAATAACTTTGGGACATATACAAAGAGGCGGGGCACCCAATGCTTTTGACAGGATACTTGCTTCACGAATGGGTGCGTATGCGGTTGACGCGCTTATTGCTGGGCAATCATGTAAAATGGTAGCTACAAAAGGCGGAGAATTGCAGTTGATTCCTTATGAAAAAGCCTGTTTTGAAAGGGATAAAGACAAAGAACTCAGAAAGAGTTTGTATGATTTGACAAAATTACTTGCCACATAAAATATTCTGTTATTATGCTTAACGCCTGACATATAATAATAGATAAAAGACTTCTTATGAAAATCATTACACGATACATGCTCAAAGAATTAGGCGGGCCTTTTTTGGGGGCGCTATTTGTTTCAACAATAATTTTGGCCGCCGGTAATATTATTCAAACTGTGGATATGGTTATGAATAAGGGAGTTGAGCTTATTCAGGTTGTAAAGATTTTCTTTCTGTTCCTTCCGTATGTTTTAATATTTACTATTCCAATTTCAGTCCTTTCGGCGGTACTTCTTGGATTTGGAAGGCTTTCAGGCGATAACGAAGTTACTACGCTTAGAACCAGCGGAATAAATATTTATAATGTTGTTCTGCCTGTAATTATATGCGGGTTTATTATTAGCCTGATAAGTGTTCCTTTGAACGACAGGATTTTACCGCAATCGGAATTTATAGCTCGTAAACTTCTGAAAAAAGTCGGAGTAAAACATCCTACTGCGATGTTAGAACCCGGGGTTTTTGTTAAAGGGTTCGAAAATTACATTATCTTTATTCACGGCATAAAAGGGAAATTTCTTGAAAATGTTCGAATTTATCAGCCTCGATCTGGTAAACCCACACGCACTATTGAGGCAAAAACCGGAGAAGTGATAACTGTTGAAGGAGATAACAAAGTTAAACTTAGGTTGAGGGAAGGAACGGCTGATGAAATTGCCACAGATAAACCGGAAGAATTTTATAAACTTTCATTTACAGACTATTATCTTACGTTGAATCTTGAAAATTCAGTTGATATTCAAAACATTCAGAAAAAAGCGCGGGAAAAAAGCATAAAAGAACTTTTGACGGATATAAATATGTTTAAAAAAGACGACATAGATACAGTGCCTTTACGAATAGAGCTTCATAAAAAAATAGCGCTTGCTTTTTCAAACCTGGTTTTTGTTCTTGCCGCGATTCCTCTTGCGATAACCACGCACCGGCGGGAAAAATTTGTAGGGTTTGGTCTTGCAATAGTGCTTTTTCTTATTTATTGGGGGATTATGCTGGGCGGGATTGCTTTCGCGATACGCGGTATTATTTGGCCGTGGATTGGAGTATGGTCAAGTGATATTCTGCTTTTTGGGATGGGGTTATTTATGTTTTACCGTATTGCGAAAAAATAGAGGGAAATATGAGAATACTTGAAAAATATGTTTTTAAAAGTTTTATTAGTTCTTTTTTCTTCTGTATAACGCTACTCATTGTTCTTGGCATAATTGGAGATGTTCTTGGTTTTTTGGATGACATTGTTAAAAACAATATTCCGCTTACAAGTATTTTGGCCTTTTATTTTTATCTGGCGCCGTTCGCGTTTGTTAACATGGTGCCTTTTGCTTGTTTACTGGCCGCGGTTTATGTGTTTAATGCGCTTAGCAAAAACCATGAAATTACAGCTTTTATTACGAGTGGATTAAGTTTGTGGAAATTGGTGAAACCTGTTCTTTGGGTGACGTTTGTATTGTGTTTAGCAACTTTTATTGTTAATGACAGGTACGTTCCTTCAACTATGAAAAAATCAAACCGTATCCGTCAGGAAGAATTGGAGCATTCCGATAACAAAAATAATTCAGCTTTAAAAGAAATAACGATTTATGGAAAAGGAAACCAGATTATTTACGCGAAATCATTTGTGCCTTCGTCCAAAACTCTCAATAATATAATTATTCACCGGCAGGATAAAGATCACAGAATATTTGAAAAGATAAATATAAGAGTGGCTGAATGGCAGGAAGACGGGTCATGGGTAGGTAAAGACGTTATGCTTTTTAAGACTGATAGTAACGGCAATTTTTCGCGTGATCCTGAAGTGTATAGACAAAAGAAGATTGATATTATTGAAACTCCTCAGGATTTTATTAATAACCAGTGGGATCCGAAATTTATGAGTTATAAACAGCTTAAAGAGTATGTCGGGGTTTTTAGGGTGGGGTCACCTCCTACATTGAAAAGACTTCTGGTTGATTTGAATTATAAGATAGCATTGCCTTTTACTGCTATTATTACGGTGTTAGTCGGAGTGCCTTTTTGTATTGAAACCGGCAGGGCAAGCGCTCTTATCGGTATGGCGCGCGGAATTACAGTTGCAATTTTATATTTGCCGGTGATGGCTATCAGCCTTGCTTTGGGCAAAGGAGGAATACTTCCGCCTTTTGTGGCGGCATGGTTGAGCATTGTCATCTTTGGGGGCATCGGAGCGTATTACATCAATAAAAAAAGTTGATGTGTAGTAGGTGCGGTCCGTGAACTGCCCTGATCTTTTGTATTAGGGGTCCAATGTTATCTTGTTTTTGCCAATGTAAATCCGCAAATTTTCTTTGCTCCATTTTTAATTAATTCTTTCGCGCAGGTATTTAATGTTGTTCCTGTTGTAATAACATCGTCAACAATTAATATATTCTTGCCTTCTATTGAGTCTGGATTTAAAACACAAAAGGAGTTTTTCAGGTTGATAATTCTTTTTTTTCGGGGGAGAGTAACTTGAGCCTTGGTTTTTTTTGTTTTAATAAGAATGTTAAGTTTTAATGGAATAGCCAAGTTTTTAGCCAGAATTTTTGCGATAAGCTCTGTTTGATTAAACCCTCTAAAATATGTTCTTGTTTTATGCAAAGGCACGGGGATGATGATATCAATATTTTTTAACAGCGGATTTATGTGTAGCAATAAACGTTGTATGTTCGGAAGGAATATCGCGGACATGTTAGTTTTTTGCCGATATTTGAATTGATATATACAGTTTTTTGCAGTATTTTCATAAAAAAAACAGGACCATATTTGTGATATATGTGTGGTAGTGCTAGCGGCCGGAGTCTTTGATCTAAGAAGCGTGGTTTTGCAGGTAGAACAGATAGGTTCCGGGAATTTTAAAGAAATCTTTTTACACACAGGACACAGAGTAGGAAAGAATAAATCCATATAGGATTTAAACAGCGTTAGAAACAATTCGATTAATTTAATATTAAAAGATTTTATTAGCATAAACGAGCCTCTATTATAAGAGACAACAATAAAGCATAAATTCTTTCAAAATTTTTCTAACTTTTGGACTAACAGTAAAATGTTAACATATCCTGGGGTGTTTTGTGTCCACTTGCAGAAGTAAAACAAGGAAAAGTGAAAGTCTTCCATCATTTATCTTGATTTTACGTTTTATTAAGTTTAAAATATTGTAAAATTATTTTTTTACAATAAAAACGGAGAAACAAGATGAAAAAACAGAATTCATTTGATTTTTCTATGTTTGCGGTAAGGTTAATAATTGGGGCAATTTTTACAATATACGGCGCGCAAAAACTTTTTGGAATGTTCGGAGGTGTAGGTATTGAGGCAACAAGTAAAATTGTGGAAGCATTGGGCGTGCCTAATCCATATATTTTTGCTGTTATTTGGTCTGCTGTAGAATTTATTGGCGGTATATTTTTAGTTTTAGGCATATTAGCGCGTTGGGCGGCAGTTGCCGTAATTCTTATGATATGCGCGAATTTTTTTGGTATAAGTTTAAATTATGGTTTTTTTGGCGGAAATACAAATGTTGAATACAGTCTTTTAGTTATTGCCAGCTGTATTCCGATTGTTTTATTGGGCGGCGGAAGCTGGTCAGTCTGGGATTTTTGAAAAGAATTGCCGGAGAATACATATATCTATATAAATAATATATACGGTTACTTGACCGGTTGATTTTATTCTGATAAAATAGCATACAAAGAAAGCGAGGTGTATAAAATGAAAGCGGTTGTAGATTTGGAAAAATGTATTGGTTGCGGATTATGTGTACAAGTGGCTCCTGAAATATATGAGATGCAGGAAGATAAAGCTGTTACCAAAGTTGATGAAATTGCTGAAGATAAAATAGAAGACGCGAAAAATGGTGCGGATCAGTGTCCGGTAACTGCAATTACTCTATCATAAAGAAATACAATGATAGCATTTTATTTTGACCCCTTAAAAAACCGGGAAAATAGGTTGTTTTAAGGGGTCATTAGTATAAACCTGCAGTTAAAAGATGCTCTCTTTAAGGTTTGAAGAATGAAATATTTAAATAAAATAATATTAATTATAATTTCGATTTTTATAACACTTTTTTTAATTTTTCATTTTTATATTAACCCAAAAAAAGTAACTCCTATTTTAATGTATCACGCTATAAATAACGGCGGGCGCAGTACTTTGAATGTGGCTCCATTAAACTTTTCCCGCCAGATGAAATTTTTGCATGACAATAATTTTAATGTAATATCTTTAGATGAACTCACAGCTAATATACAAAAAGGTATTCGCTTCTTGCCTAAAACGGTTGTTATTACTTTTGACGATGGTTTTGAAGATAACTATATAAATGCTTTTCCTGTATTATCAAAATACAAAATGCCCGCGGAAATATTTTTAATTACAAACTATATCGGCAAGCATGAAAGATATCTGAATTGGGATCAGGTGCGATTAATGTCGGAAAATGGTATAAATTTTGGCGGACACACAAGAAATGATATCTATCTGCCTTCTATTGTAAATGACGATAAACAGCTTTGGGATGAAATCTATGGGGCCAAAACCGATATAGAGAACAACATCTCACAAGAAGCTGCATATTTTTGTTATCCTGTCGGAGGATTTAATGAAAAGATAAAAAATGTAGTTAAAAAAGCGGGTTATAAAGGCGCTTGCGCTACAAACCGTGGTTTTGACAAAACGAACAAAGATGTCTATGAATTAAACCGGGTAAAAATTACAAATTCGGATACTAAGAAACCTTTGCATTTTAGGGCTAAGCTGTCAGGTTATTATAATGTGTTTAGAAGGTTGAAAAAAGGAGATTAAAACAGAGGATGCATAGATGTTTAAGAAAAAATTAAAACTTGATATAAAGTATTTAGACGGTTTTGTCCGGAAACAAGATTTTAAAGATATTTCTCCGGAAATAGAAAAAGCTCATAATTTTTTGGAAAAAAGAAACGGGCTTGGCAAAGATTTTCTTGGATGGATTGATTTGCCGGAAGAATTGAGTTCTAGCCATATCAATGAAATTGAAATGGAAGCGCGTAATATAAATTCAAATTCAAAGGCTGTTATTGTAATTGGGATAGGAGGTTCATATCTCGGAGCCAGGGCAACAATAGAAACCCTTGAACCGAAAAAAATTAATAAAAACATTTTTTTTGCGGGATACAACCTTTCTGGGGATTTTCTTTCTAATCTTTTAACTGAAATACAGGACAAGGATGTAAGTGTTATTGTAATTTCAAAATCCGGGACAACAACAGAACCTGCGATTGCTTTCCGGATAATCGAAAATTTTTTACGCGAAAAATATGGTTCTAAAAAGATAAAAGACAGGATTATCTGTATAACCGATAAGAAAAAAGGGGCACTTAAAAGTATTTCTACAAAAAGAGGATATAAGAGTTTTGTTATTCCGGATAATATCGGCGGAAGGTTTTCGGTTTTAACGCCTGTGGGGCTTTTGCCTATTGCTTGCGCGGGAATAAACATTAAAGAGCTTATAGCCGGAGCGCGTGCGGAGAGAAAAGATTGTTTAGGCACGAATTTAAATAAAAACATTTGTTATAAATACGCGGCCGTTAGAAATATCCTGTATCGTAAAGGAAAAAAAATAGAGATCCTCTCCAGTTTTGATAATAGTCTGCATTATTTTGATGAATGGTGGAAACAATTGTTCGGCGAAAGCGAGGGGAAAGGCGGACAAAGCATTTTCCCTGTATCTTGTGACTTTTCAACGGATTTGCATTCAATGGGACAATTGATTCAGGATGGAGAAAGGAACATATTCGAGACATTTCTTGTTGCTGAAAAGAAAAACATGAAATGTATTGTGCCTAAAAATAGAGAAAATCTTGATAATTTGAATTATTTATCCGGCAGAAAAGTTGATTATATAAACCAAAAAGCTTATGAGGCTACCCGGGAAGCTCATTTTGAAGGCGGAGTGCCGAACGCTACTATTTGGTTCGAAGGTAAATCGGCTTTTTGTCTTGGTCAACTTTTTTATTTTTTTGAAAAAGCAGCAGCTATTTCCGGTTATATCCGAGGAATAAATCCGTTTGATCAGCCGGGAGTCGAGTCATATAAAAACAAGATGTTTAAACTTTTGGGGAAACCGTAATTGGTTAGCCAGTTAGCCGGTTGACCGGTTGGTCGGTTTTTTGATGTAGATACAAGGCCTTGCCATATACCCCTCTGTGGCACATGGCTCCCTGTGCCTGTCCGTTACATTAATGTGCGTGTAACGTGTATTATGAGTTGATACTATGGAAATGAATTTTAGTTTTTATGTAATAGCGGGATCTATTGTTAAGCTGTTTATTCTTATGCTTATAGGATATTTTTTATATCAACGCAAAGTGCTAAACGATAAATTTGTAGATACGTTAAGTTTATTGTTGGTACGTGTGGTGTTTCCTGCGTTGATTATATCAAAAACAATTACACATTTTAGTTTTAGTGAATATGAATTTTGGTGGTTTTTACCGCTTACGGCTGTTATTTTTACTGCTGCGGGTATCCTTCTGGGTTCTTTAATATATCCTTTTTTAAAGAATTTTAATTCTCAAAAAGAGTTTCTATGCGGATGTGCGTTTCATAATTGCGGTTATTTGCCGATGAATTTAATATTTTTTTCTTTTACGGGATTACTTGCTGATAAACTCCTTATTTATACATTTCTTTTTATTGTCGGGTTTAATGTGCTTATGTGGTCGGTTGTCCCTTTATTTTTATCGCGAGGAAAAAATAAAATATCTAATACCGCGCTTTTGTTGAATCCGCCGGTTATAGCAACGGTGTTTTCTTTAGGGTGGGTAGCGCTGATGGGTAAAGGGACCATGCCGGCTATTTTAATGGATCCCATAAAACAGCTCGGACAGGCGGCTTTTCCTCTGTCAATGATCACGTTAGGGGCCTATTTGTATAGGTATCGCGCGCATAATCCAGAACACAAATTTGCGTTGACGACTTGTTCTGTAACAAAGCTTTTTATTTTTCCGGCAATTGTTTTTATTATAATGAGATACGTTAATCTTTCCATTGATTATAAGTTTTTTCTTTTTTTGCAAAGTATAATGCCTACAGCGGTTTCTTTGGTTGTTATCGGCAGTTATGTTAATTGTGATAATAAGTTTTTAAGCAGTACTATTTTTTATACGCATTTGATTTCTATTGTAACTATTCCTTTGTGGCTGATGTTATTCAGTATGTTTATAAAATGACAATAATATACTAATGGTGCGTTTATTCAAGAAAGGAAAAACCAGATATGAGAAAACTAAAAACAACGGAACTTAAAAAAACATGTAATCCATCGCTGTTTCCGTTCAAAACCACTGAAGATTATGTTTTTGAACATGAACCAGCACATCAGGAAAGAGGTGTCAGCGCTATAGATTTTGGGTTAAACGTAAAAAGTGAGGGATATAACATATTTGTCTGCGGTTCTCCCGGGACGGGTAGGAATACACAGGTAAATAAAGCCGTAAATGAGATTGCCGCAACGCAGGAAACTCCTGATGACTGGATATATGTTTTTAACTTTCTTAGGGAAGATGAGCCTTCCGCAGTAAGGCTTCCTGCCGGTCGGGGTTTTATCTTCAAAAAAGATATGGAAGAATTAGTCGGAGAATTAAAAGTTGAGATACCAAAAGCGTTTGAGAGTGAAGATTATGAAATACGGCGGCAGGATTTGCTTAAAGAATATAAAACAAAAAGAGACACTACTCTAGAAGAAGTTGAAAATAACGCTTTTGAGGAAGGTTTTGTCCTTAAACAATCTGCGACTGGAGTTATTTTAGTCCCGCGAAGCGGGGGCCAACAGATGACTTCTAATGAATATGAAAAACTTTCAAAAGAGGAAAAAGAAAAAATTGATAAGAAAAAACACGAACTGCATATTAAAATCGAGCAGGTTTTAAGCGAAGTAAGATCCATGGAAAAAGACGCTAAAATGAAGATCAAAGAATTAGAAAAAGAAGTTGTTCTTTTTTCTGTAAGACATATTATGGATGAATTACGATTTAAATACAGGGAATTTGAAGATGTCATTGAATATTTAAATCATGTTCAAGAAGACGTTGTCGGAAATATTGATAATTTTAAAGAGGATGACGAAAATACTCAAGGCGCGATTTTTGGGTTAAAAGGCGCTCCGCAAAAGGATAAGTTTAAGAAATATGAGGTAAATTTATTGATTGATCACCGGCATTCTGCCGGCGCGCCTGTTATAAAAGAACCAAACCCGACATATTATAATCTTTTAGGCCGGATTGAATATGCTTCTCACTTCGGGTCTATGACAACTGATTTTACGATGATAGCGCCCGGAGCTTTACACAAAGCAAACGGCGGATATCTTGTTCTTCAAGCCATGGATGTTTTAAGTAGTTTTATGGCCTGGGAAGCAATAAAGCGCGTTATTCGTAACCATGAGATAAAAGTAGAAGACATTAATGAACAGTTTCGGGTTATAAGCACAACAAGTTTAAAGCCAAAACCCATTCCATGTGATATAAAAATTATATTAGTAGGTCCGCCATGGCTTTATCAGATGCTTTATAAATTTGACGAAAATTTCCGTAAAATGTTCAAAATTAAAGCGGATTTTGATGTTGAAATGAATAGAGACATGGAAAAGATTAAGAAATATGCCGCTTTTATAAAAGTGCGGTGTGAAGAGGAAGGTTTGCGTCATTTTGACAGGAACGCTGTTGCCAGAGTTGTTGAGTATGGATCTAAGCTGATAAGCGATCAGGATAAATTGAGCGCGCGTTTTATGTCTATTGTAGACATTCTCAGGGAAGCAAACTATTGGGCAGGCAAAAATAATGCTGACTATGTTGACGAGAGTCATATTGATAAAGCTATTCAGGAAAAGGTATACCGTTCAAGCCTTATTGAAGATAAAATAATCGAGCTGATTAAAAAGAACGTACTTATGATAGATGTTAAAAAGGAGTTTGTCGGTCAGGTAAACGGATTAGCTGTTCTTGATATAGGAGAATATATGTTCGGCAAACCGACGCGTATAACCGGACGTACATATATGGGAAAGTCAGGGGTTGTTGATATTGAACGTCAGGTGAAGATGGGCGGAAGCATACATTCAAAAGGCCTCATGATTCTTACCGGTTATTTCGGAGAAAAATTCGCGCAGGACGCGCCTCTTAGCCTGAACGCAAGCATTTGTTTTGAACAATCCTATGATGGGGTTGACGGAGATAGCGCTTCGAGTACTGAAGCGTATTGCTTATTATCGTCATTATCCGGTGTGCCGATAAAACAATCTATTGCGGTTACCGGCTCTATGAATCAGCATGGGATGGTACAGCCTGTGGGCGGTATTAATGAAAAAATAGAAGGTTTTTACCATGTATGCAAAGTGAAAGGCCTAACGGGTAAACAGGGAGTAATCATTCCGGAACTCAACGTTAAGCATTTAATGCTTAAAGATGAAGTAATTGAAGCTGTAAGAAAAAGAAAGTTTCATATCTGGGCAGTGGAAACAGTTGATGAAGGTATCGAAATTTTGACAGAAAAAAAAGCCGGCAAGAAAAACGGATCCGGCAAATATCCTAAGGGGACGATAAATTATCTGGTTGACCAAAAACTTAAAGAATATTCAAAAAAGTTTACAGAACTTGGTTCCAGTAAGAAGAAAAAAACAAAAAAGAAAAAATCTAAATAAACATGTACGAGGCACGTCGTACGGGACATGATTTGAAACCAACGTGTTTTTTTGTATGTTGCGTGTTAAATCGGAGAAAGGCCTAAAAAGATATTATGAACAACATATTATTGGTAATTGGCGTGATTATATTGCTTGGGTCTATTGCAGGCAGAGTTTTTAAAAGGTTAAACCTGCCCCAAGTCATGGGATACATGATAATAGGTCTTTTTTTGGGAGAATCTTTTCATGGGTTTTTAAGCGGGCCTATAACTGATTCATTTCGTCCTATCATTAGCCTTGCTTTGGGAATTATAGGATTTATGATCGGTGCGGAGATTAATGTTGACAGATTTAAAAGATATAGTAAATCAATATATACAATTCTTTTGATCGAAGCTTTTTTGACGTTTTTTTTAGTAGGCGGCATAACTTTTCTGATTACCGGCAAAGTTTATATGGGGCTTATTTTAGGAGCTTTGTCGTCTGCTACAGCGCCTGCCGCGACTTACAGCGTACTTGGAGAATACAAAGCGCGCGGTCCGGTTACAATGACGACGCTTTCAATTGTAGCGCTTGACGACGCGCTCGCGCTTTTAATATACGGCTTTGCAAGTATTTTTGCCAGAAGCCTTATTGTGCATGAAAATCCTTCATTTTTAAGTAATATGGCAGTGCCTCTTTTCCAGATAGCCGCGTCTGTTATTTTAGGTATTGTAGCTGGTTTTGTGTTATACAAAATTACGAAAAAGGTAAGAGATAAAGGCAGGATATTGTCACTGGCTTTGGGAACAATTATTTTTGTGGTGGGCCTTTCAATTTATTTTAAAGTTGACCCTATTCTTGCATCAATGGTGCTTGGAGTTGTCGCGTCAAACCTTCAGTCTTCTGAAAATAAAGAAATGTTTGATCTTGTGAAAAAGTTCAGCCCTCCAATTTTTATTCTTTTCTTTGTTTTAGTGGGAGCGCGTCTTGACGGCAGGATTCTAATGAAAGGAAACGTTCTTTTTCTTGCCATCGCGTATATTTTTAGTCGAAGTATTGGAAAAGTTGCGGGGGCGTATATCGGCGGGAAAATGTCAGGCGCAAGAGAAACTGTAACAAAATATCTTGGTTTTTGTCTTTTTGACCAGGCTGGGGTCGCGGTAGGTTTAGCAATAGCGACATTTCATATGTTCAGCGTTTTAGGGGAAGAAGCGCGTGCAGCGGGGTTTTTGATAATCAGTATTATAACGGCAACAACATTCATCTTACAGCTTATAGCCCCTCCAATGATAAAGTATGGGATAAGAAAAGCTGATGAAATAAACCGGGATGTTACGGAAGAAGATGTCGTTGAATCACATAAAGTCGGGGATGTAATGGAATCAGATTTTTTTGTAATCAGGGAAAACAATAATCTCCATCAGATAATTGATATAATGAAAGAGAGCAGTGCTTATAATTTTCCAGTTGTAGGAATGGACGAAAAATTTATCGGGGTTATTTCTTTAGGAGACATCAGAGACACTTTTAATGAAGAACAAATGGATCAGTTAATTCTTGCGGGAGATCTTGTCCGGGGAGCGGATGCGGTTGCTTACACAAATCAGGAACTAAAAGATGTGATGTTAATTTTTAAGACTAAAAATATTGAGTATATCCCTGTTTTGAAAGAAAAAGAATCACAACTTTTGGTTGGCCAGTTAGAATACCGAAAACTGATGAATTATATTGAAAAAGAAGTTTTATTACGGCAGCAAGAGCTGGAGGTTTGATAAATTGGTTAGCCAGTTAGCCAGTTCACCGGTTAACCGGTTAAAAGATATTTCTGAAAAATTTAAAGTTATTATCTATTTGATTTAGCGGTTTTAATTTAAACACGATTTGTGTCAATTACTAGGGCAAAATTAAAAGGTAGATAAACTGTCTAAACAGAATCATAAAGCGATTGCATTAAAGAACCGGGTAACTGGCTAACGGGCTAACCGGTTAACCAGAATTATATATAAAGCATAACCGTATATCATATATAGTACATCGTATGTTGCAAAAAAACCGATGTACGACATACGATATGTGACGTACGGTTTAATCGACAAACCGGTAAACCGGCTAACTGGCTAACCGGCTAATCAAAAAAAGGGGGACATATGATAAAGGCAAACTGGATTAAGGTGTTTGTAGTATGCGCGGTTTTTATTTGCGGGTTTATTCAAAACGCGGAAAGCCGCGAAGAATCAAATCTATATAAGGAATTGTGTAAAAAAGAAGAGGTAAAAGTTTACATTGCTAACATATCGGATTCTGCTCATGCGGGCAAAGCCGATGAAATTTCACTCAAACAAAAACTTGAAGAAGCGCTTGCTGCAAGGAAATCAATAAATTTTAATATTGTTTCTAATGCCGAAGAATCCGATATAACAATTAAGGCTGATATTGTGGAGTTTGTATGGATGGAAGAGGACCCAATTGATGAGATCCATGGTGTGGGGCCGGCTGTTTTTGATGCTGTAAAGAAAGATAATTATGTTCGGATGCAGATTCTTTTTAGCGTTTTAGATTCAAAGACAAACGAAGAATTGTGGCATAAAAAATTAAAAACAACTATTACAAAGACAAAAATGAATGAACAGGAAAGCATTCCTTTGGCGAATGAAGGAATAGTAAAAATATTTATACGAGAATGTTTCAATAAACAATGTAAAATATAGTTACATAACACGTTCATAACACGTTACACGCAGCAGGTGACACGCTGCACGTTACAGATTACATGTTGCGCGTTGCATGTTATGTTGATTTGCTAATGTAGGGACAGAGCTTGTCATGTACCCTGTGTGGTGCATGGCCCCCGTGCCTGTCCGTCGTATATGACATGCGGTATAATTGCAGCAAAATAATGAAAAAGGAAAATTGTGGCTAAAGAAGATTATTATTCGTTATTAGGTGTTAGTAAAGATGCAAGTGACGCCGCTATAAAAAAAGCTTATCGTAAACTTGCTGTCAAATACCATCCGGACAAAAATCCCGGGGATAAAAAGGCGGAAGAAAAATTTAAGAAAATGTCAGAAGCTTATTATACTTTGGGGAACGCAAAAAGACGGAAAGAATATGACCTTCTCCAGAGCCAAGGTGCTTATACTGGCAATTTTTCGTCTCAGCAAGGTTTTGATGCTTCGGATTTTTTCAGAAACTTTTCCGGAGAAGGCGGCGGTTTTTCCTCAAACTCTATGTTTGGAGATGTTTTTCAAGACCTTTTTTCCAGAGCAGGCAGAGGCAAAAGCCGCACTTATTATTATTCATCGGATGGACAGCCGGTGGACGATTGGAGTCAAGTTTCACAGAAAGAGAATACAGATATAAATGCAACTCTGCCTATTCCTGAAAAACTTAGTACCTGCGGAGGTGAAGCCAAATTCAAACTCTCAAACGGTCGAAACATAACCCTCAAAATCCCCAAAAATACCAAAAACGGCCAAAAAATGCGTTTGCGTGACCAAGGAGAAGTGTGCTCTCATTGCGGCCATAAGGGTGATCTTATCGTGACAATAAAAATAAAATAAAGGCCTTTTTTATAATCATAAGCAGGGCAGGCACAGGGACCTGCCCTATAAATATTGTTTGCGAATTAAAATCGTAGATACAACCCCCTGTGTGTTGTCCGGTTCACCAACAATGTTAGACGTGAAAAAGTTAGAATTTTCCCTACCGCTTTATGCTGTATATCCTGTTATAATAAACACTGCTGTACATATTACGCCATTTGTTGCGTGCGTTACTTCATAAAAATGCAACCCTCGGGGTTATCTAATCGGTTTTGTTAAAGTTTAAAAAGGAGAAAAAATGAAACAAATGTACAAAGCAATTTCCTTAACTATTAGCCTATGTTTTCTTGTCAATACCACAGCTTATAATATGCCAATGAATTCTACGATAAACCAGTCTGTAATAGATGAACTTGCCGCAGGATCAATATGTAACAAAATGTTAGGCCCAGTGCCTTATGAAAAAGGAACTCTTAAACTTGCGCTGATGGCAAGTTTAAATGATATTGCAGGTAAAGACCAAAAAATAGATCCGAAAGAAGTACGTAAACATGCCGAAAAGTATCGAAATAATGTTTTTGACAAAAGACATTTTTTCTTTGCTGAACATGGGGAACTTCCGGATGACCGTATTTGGGTAAAATGCCGGATTGAGCAACAGTATGCAAGAGAGCATTTACAGCATATTCCGAGCGTTGATTCGTATCTGGAGATGGAAAAGAAGCTCTTAAGTACATATTACGCTGTTTTTTCGACCGCAAAAAAAAATAACGGGTTTGATGTAAAAATGTATACGGAGAAAGAATGGAATAACAAGTGGAAACAAATTTATGAAACTGGCAAATCTCCTGAAAAGTATGTGTCACGCGAAGAAAAAATAGAAGAAATGGGTGTGGACCAGTACGTTTATGAGCATAAGTTGAACATCGATAAATTTATTGAAAAACATATTGGAGAAGGCAATTTTGCTGAAATTGAAGGAAGAGCGGAGAGTGAGGAACTCAACTGGGATAATAAGTATCCCGATAGAATAAAACCTGAGAAGTTTTTTTCGGGCAAACTTTGGGATTTTCTACAGTTTAATATGAATCCGTTTTTAAAATATTTTGGTGGAAGCATAGATAAAGCTTTTAGAAAGAAAAACATTGTTTTTATCAGGGTATTGAACGCTGAAGATTTACCAGTGATTCGTAGAAATGGGCAAGAGCTACCAGTGACAAGCCACGCAAGCGAAAATGCGGTATATGTTTTTCTAAGAGAAAATATTTTTGATACGTTGTTAGGAAAATCAAAGTTGTTTGATGAAATGGCAGAATCACAAAAGACAGTTGACCCTTTGCAAACGCAAAATAAGTGGGAAAGTCTTGAAATATTTTGTCCTTTGATGAACAAATGTGTTATACCGCGTTTAATGCATGAAGTCGGCGCGAGTTATGATTTTAAATGGGAAGTTAAAGGGCTTTCAATAGTAAATGCTTTGGATGTTGCGTGGCAAAAATTTCAAAAAGAATTAAAAGAATTTGTTCAAAAAGGCGGCAGTGCGGTAAATTTTGATTTTACTAAGTTTGCCGAGGAATTCAGAAAAGAAATCGAAGATTTTAAAAAATTTGAAGGAGAGCCTGTTAAGCTTGATGAAAATATTTTGGACAGAGATTATTCCGGAACTGAAGAGGAAGCTGTCCTGGGGAAATCAAAGAAAAATTTAAAAACCCTAAAATGATCAAGATGTTTTTAAAACTATCACGAGCTTTTACAATAGATGAATTGGAATGGTTAATCGAGTTATTTCATGATAAAACGTTAGAGATGGAAATGTTCGGAGATAAGGGGCTCATAGATCCATATGAAAATTTGCGTCCGGCCTGTGCTGAAGCTTTTAACAAACTCGCGTGGATGATAGATCGGGCGATAAAGCTAAATCCTGATTTAGATTTTCCGAAGTTTGATGAGAAGATTATTTTAAACCAAAAAGGGGACAATCTAGCGTTAATCGGCGGGGTTGAAACTCTGCTTATGGCGCTTGAAATCCAAAAAGGCGCGGGTTTTTTTGATCCTGTAGCCAAAAAACTGTTGATATTTAAACCTTTACGTGATGAAGAACTTAAACCCGTGGCGCTTTTGGAGAAAGATATTAGAAATATTTTGGAAAAAGACATGGTTAAACATGCCAAAACTATTTTTAAAAATCTAAACACAGTGAGTATTTTAAGAGGATATTTAGGAGAGAATAGTATTATCCGTTCGAAAAAGATAAGACGAGATTCTTTTATGTTTAAGGGCCAGGCTTATGATAATGAGTTTTATCTTAAAAAAGCTGAAGAGATTAAAGAAGGTTTTTTTATAATTCCGTGCTCTACTTTTTATGCCGGAGAAAATCATTATTACAACGTTTTAGTAGACGCAAGAGGTGAAAACTTAGAAATTAATGTTATGAATCAGGAAGAAACAGAAGTAATAAAAACTTGTTTATCAAACGATTTTGCTGAAAGTTTCGAAAGGGACCCTGCAGACAGGGAAATAATGGACAATTATCTGGAGCATGAGGAAAAAATAGATAAAGTTATAAGAGATGCAATCAGGCGAGGTGATTATAGCTCTTTGACTGCGGAAGAGTTTGAACCGTTGTTTAACGTTCGGTTAAAATTGCACACTATTTTAGAACAGATGCTTTTTGGGAGTGATTTGAATAAAGCGTTTCAATTGCATGTTATGGGTAAGATTATGGAACAGCTTAAAGATATTACAATCATAAATGTTGGAAAGAAAACAAACTTGCCGAAGATAACCGTGAAACGTCCGATAAAACAAGATACGGATAAAAGAATTGAACAGGAAGTTACGGTTAGGGCTCATACCGGCGCTCGCGGAAGGTATATTTTCTTAACAGGGCGTGAATATGCCAAATTAGGCCAATTAGATCTGAATGCTACCAATAAGGAACTAAAATCTAATATCGAAAAATGGATCATGCATGAATTCGGTATCCCGCTAGGGCTTAGCGACGTAACCTGGGATAAAGAAAAAGGTTCCTTATGCAATAATTTTGACGATTTGTATGCAGAATATGAGAACAGAATTGAGTTTGATAGTTATGATGATTTGATTCTCAGTAAGCAAGGACAGGCAAAGAACAAGGAAATAACAGATTTTAAAGTTGTTGCTGAAGAGCTTAAAAAAATCTTAATGTCGAGAGAGAAGAATCCAATTGTAGATATAAACAATTTAAGAGGAATAAATGCTGCGGGATTGACGTATGAACGTGATTATGCCATGGCTGTATTTGATAATAAATTGGTAAAAATGCTTATTGCTAAATTTAAATGGCCCGAAATTCTGAAGCTTAAATTCCTGAAAATTTCATCTGCAAAATACAAAACAAATTTTCTTGAAATATGCCGTTGTTTTACAGAGAAGACACTGGAAAGATTGGTTGATATATATGATCCGGAAATTTTCTTTTTTACTGAACGTAATATTGAGAGAGATAAGGAATGCATGAGAACACTTGAAGCCGAATTGCGGAATAGGACAAAGATTACAAACATCAGATATGATAAGTTTGACCGTATTAAAATAGATATGATAGGCGGTGTGCAAACGCTTAGAGACGCGTTATTGTTAAAACTGCATTTTGGTAGATGGAGCATCAAGAGTGGGACTGCTGAATTAATGTCTTTGCCTGACGAGAAACTAAAAGCAGTCGCGCTTTTACAAAAAGATATTTGGGATATTGTTTCAAAACACGGGGATGATTTAAAGAATAAAATAATGAAAATTGAACGGGATCCATCAAGTTCTTACGGCAGGCAGTATGACAGTATTTTTGATTTTAAGAAGATGAAACGAAATATTTTAGGAAAGGATACAATATTGATTCCCTGTCATAGTCTTAAAGAGAATGGTATTGATTATGAAAAATATTACATAATGGTTTCGTCTCTTAGTAAAACTAAATTCAGATTGAGCAGAAATTTTAAAGTTTTGACTAAGCATGAAAAGGAAATTTTGGAAGAGTTATATAAAAGCAGGATAGAACTTGATTTTCAGCGGCCGGATGAAGACAAAGAAGATATTTTCTATTATCTGCAGCATGAAAGAAACATAGATAATGTTATTGATGATGCAATTCGGAATGGCCGATATACTGTTATTTCAAGATCCGAATCTACACTTTTGGGCGATATTTATACAACAGTAAGAAAAATTTTTGATCTTTTTGTTCCGACTAAAAACAGAGAAGATTTAATTAATAAAATAATGTGCCGTCAATATATGCTTATTAATGTTGGTGATGTAAAAAAACTGCCGCAAGTAGAGCTAAAAATAGGCAGCAAAAAGCATCAAGTAATTGTTAGAATGCATACCGGACCTAGAGGAAAATACATATTTTTAACTAATGAAGAATATTCAGCCTATCACACGTTAAAGGATAAGATTAATTCCGTTCAACAAAAGAGGACAAATAGTATTATAACCAGATCTGTTGTTCATGACATGGGAGTACCTTTAGGTTTAACTGTTTGGGGTGTTGAGGATTCAGAGGATGGACTATTTGTCTTAAATGACCTGGATCTGGCATATAAAGTATGGCCGAAAATTGAGAAAGATGATGAGCGGCTTGATAAAACTCAGTTTCCGGAACTTTCAGTAATACTTAAAAAAGAAAACCCGTTAGTGGATTTAAATATACTAAGTGGAACAAACGCTGCAGGGAAACGTTATAAGAGAGATTTTATAGCAGGAACTGTTAAAGAGAGAGACCCGGCCATAAAAGAGATATGGGATAAAGTGGATGGAACGGATAATGTGAAATATCTCGAAGCATTACTTGCGGTTTTAGAGAAAGATAAGATTGCAGAGATTGATATGGACCAGCAAGTATTATTAGCAGGAGGAGGATATTTTAATTTTCAAGTTCTAAAGAATAGATTGGAGAACGCTGGGATTAAACCTGTTTTGGAAAACAAAATAAAATTTCTAAAAACAAAACAAAAATATCAGCAGGAAGATATTTGTAATAATAAAATGATAAAAAGATGGAGCGAGATTAAAAAAAGTAATGCTCTTGAAAAATTTAAAGTTTATTTAAAAATTCTGGAGAATGGCAATGATGCTGAATATAGTCATGATGAAGACATATTAATAAGCCCAAGCCGTTTGCCATTTGACCGAAAAAAAATACAGGCCCATTTAAAGGACATCAATGCAGGGCCGATTTTAAGGTATAAAATTAAATTTTTGGAAATGCAACAGCACTTAACAAAATTTAAGTATCAATCCGGATATATTGACCTTATCCCAAAAGTCAATAGGGTTTTATCAGCTATTGATGAAGATGTTGAAAGTCTTGTGCTGAACAAGATATATGATGTTTTGACAAACTGGGAGGAGGGAGAAAATTTAAAGGAGAAACAAATTTATTTTAATTGTAGATTCAAATTTAATAATCTGGAAGACGTTGAAAGAGTATTTAGTTTTCTTTTTAGGCAGGAAGCCGCGGATTTGGTTAAAGCAAGGCTTGATTTGCTTGCAGCCAGCAGCGAGGAAGAAATAAAATGTAAGGAGTGCGGAGAAACACTGGAAGCTTTAAATGCGCTGGAAAATATAAATGACATTGGATGGATTGATACCGTGATGGAAATGCTGGAAGAACACGGGGAAATTAAAATAGATAAAAATAAGAAAGTTAACGCAACTGAGGATGGGATTGAAAACGGTATAAAACCGTTTTTAAGGTATAAAAGCGTATATTTGAAGAAAACCGCAAAATGGAAATTGGAGCATGAGGCGCTTTTGCTAGATGAAATTGAAAGCATGAATGACATAAATAAACTGGAAGCGCTTCTTAGGATTGTGACATCTCAAGAGTTAGAGAGTGAAGATATAACCCTCATAAGGGAAAATTTTGATACGGATGATTTACTTTTTATGTTTGATCTGCCTTGTGTAAAAGATGCTATTAAGGAAAGGATCGAAAACTTAAATGGTGGATTCCAAAAGAAACAGTTTGCTAAAAAAGAAGCTGCAGCTATATATGTGGGCGAACAAATCGCTCCGCCGGAATCAAACTATACTTTGTTTGTGTTAAATGATTTTGTTACAGATGGGGAATATGGCGAAGACCAGGAAGATTATGGCAGCCGGTTTGGTTTAGAGCGAATCGGGACAACTAAGCCTCACGAGATAGTTAAGGACATACTTGGAAGGATTAAAGAACTGAAAGAATCTAAAAAAGACTTTTCTTCCAAAAATGTAATAGTTCAGCTTCCTAAAGAATTCGCGGAAAAATCCGAAAAATACATTTCACATGTAGAAAAATTAAAAGAGGAAGCACCTGGAATCCAATTTATAGTAGTAGATACAGGTCAAGGTGCGGTGAAATACGCAGAAGGAAGAAAAGAATACCGCAGAAAAATATATACGATTATGCGGCTTATAAAAAAATTGGATGAGGATATATCCCCGGAATTGCGCGCGGATGTTGATATGTTTCTTAGGCGTTTTCTGAAAGATTGCCTTCTTAATGTAGATGGCACGACTGATTCTTTGTATGAGAATTATATTGACGCGCTCGCTAAGAACAAAATCGTAGATATATTAAAAACCATACTTTTATATAAACCCGCGGAAGCGTTACCTGATCCGGATCTTGACAAAACTGTTTATATGCTTACTTTCGCGTAAAATTTACAGTTTCCGGGTAAAAATATCTTGTTATATATTGTAGGGAACGGGCCTGCCCGTTCCTTATAAACGGAAGAGGCATGCCTCTTCCCTACAAAAAATCATACGGTTGCATTTTGTTCCCGACATTTTCAGAACCGATATTCTTGCCCATATATTCCTTTTTTATGTTAATATAACAATGGTTTTTATGCTGTTCGTGCGAGGGCATGAAGCATGTGAAAAGTTAAAATTTTGCAAAAAAAGCAGGAGATTGATTGTGAAAACAACAATGGTTGTTGACGCGTATAATGCGATTTACGCGATTCCAAAAATTCGAAAGGAACTGAATAAAAGTTTGGAATCCGCCAGGAAAGCCGTTATTGACATAAGTAAGAAATATGCCAAATCCAGCGGATATATTACGGATGTGCGTGTTGTTTTTGACGGGGATAGTAAATATAAATGTGCGGAAACTTTTGAAGTGGAGGATAAAGATGTTCGGATTTTTTCAGAAACTGGCAAGGGCGATGAAAAGATTATTGAAACAGTAAAAAGGTATTCCCGGTTTGGCAGGGTGGTTCTTGTTTCAAATGATAATTATGTAAGAAATAATGCCAGGGGCTATAATGCTTCCGTAATTTCTCCCGAAGAGCTTGCTAAAAAGCCCTTAACCATAGGATCTATGCCAAAAGAAAAAAGTCTGAATAAAAGAATAGGGACGAAACTGGAAAGACAAATTACGAATGAATATATGCGGGAACTAGGGATTGAATAAAAACAGTATGAATAAAGAATCGAAATATAATCCAATAGATGAAATGGTTCGTGCTAAAGCCATGCTTGCGCCTATGGCCGGGGTTACGGATATGCCGTTTCGAATGATAGCAAGGAAGTTTGGGTGTAAGTTCGCGTTTACCGAGATGATTGATGTCAACGGTATAATTTACAATAACAAAAAAACATTTAAATTAATGGATAGATTGCCCGGAGATGACCCTTTAGGTGTTCAGATTGTTGGACAAGACATCGAAAAAATTGTTAAAGTGGCCAAAGTTTGCGAGGAAAAAGGTTTTGATGTGTTGGATATTAACGCGGGTTGTCCTGCCCGTAAAGTTGTAACCGCGGGTAAGGGTGCGGCGCTTATGAAAGATCCCGTAAAACTAGGTAAAATTATTAGAGCAGTTATAAAAAAAATCAGCATCCCCGTTACCGTGAAAATTAGAAGCGGGTGGGATGATGAAAATTTGAATTATTTGGAAACAGGTAAGGTTATTGAGTCTGAAGGGGCAAAAGCCGTTGCAATTCATTCAAGAACAAAATTCCAGATGTATAAAGGGAAACCTGATCATGAAGCTGTTTTAAAACTTAAAGAGAATCTAAAAATCCCAGTTTTTGCCAGCGGCAATATCTTCAACGCGGAAGAAGCACGGAAAGTTTTAGAGGATACCGGGTGTGATGCGGTTTTTGTGGCAAGAGGAGTTTTAGGCCGGCCATGGATTTTTGCTGAAATAGAGAATGATTTGACAGGTAAATCAAAACCGGTTAGTATGAGTTTTGATGATATCAAAAAAGTTATTATAGAACACTTTACGTTGAGTTTTTCATATTATGGTAGTTATATAGCATGTAAAAGAATGTATAAACATATGGCTTGGTATTTGAAAGGATATAAAAATTTAAACGAAGTTATGAAACAGTATAAACAAGTTAAAGATTTAGAATCTTTTACTGCGTTTATTCAGGGACACTTGGCAATTGTTTAGAAATAAAAAAAAGGAAGTTGTTGTGAAAATTATCTTGGCGTCTTTATCAGAAAGAAGGTCGCGTATTCTTTCTGATTGCGGGATTGAACATCAGGTTATGCCGAGCGGTGTATCTGAAGATATGACCACGTCAAAATATGTTTCCGAACTGGTAAAACTTAATGCCATAAAAAAGGCTGAAAAAATTGCAAAGGATAATAAAACAGCAGTAGTGATAGGAGCAGATACTTTGGTTGTTCACACGGGTGATGTTCTAGGGAAACCTGATGGAGAAAATTCTGCCCGTGAAATGCTTAAAAGGTTTTCAGGTGAGGAATTGGAAGTTTATACCGGTATTTGTTTGATTACAGGTGCAAAAAAATCAGTTGGGTTTGAGAAAAGTGTTCTAAATGTCGTTAGTTTGACGGATAATCAAATTGAGCGGTATTTCAGATTGTTAGGGCCGTATGACAAAGCCGGCGGGTTTTCAATAGAAGGTGTGGGGTCTCTTCTTTTTGACGATATCAAAGGTTCTTATTTCAATATTTTAGGTTTACCAATGCGGAAACTTAAAGATTTGTTCGAGGAAATAGGTCTGGATATTTTGGATTTTATAAAAAACTAGCGTAGGGGCGCTTCGCGAAGCGCCCTTAATACAAAAGATCAAGGCGGTTTACAAAATCGCCCCTACGGGTATGAAAAAACATTATACAATTCCATTTTTTATTCCGCATAAAGGGTGTCCTCACCAGTGTGTATTTTGTAACCAAAAAAGAATTACGGGAGAGAATGATCTGATCAGTCCAAGGGATGTTTCTTCAAAAATTGATCAGTATTTGTCTAAAATGACGGATGCTGAGGTGGAAGTCGGGTTTTTCGGAGGTACTTTTACGGGGTTGCCGTTGGAAATTCAAGAAAGTTTTCTTAAACCGGTTCAGCCGTACATTAAAAAAAAACAAATTCAAGGAATAAGGCTTTCAACCAGGCCGGATTTTATTGATGGTAAAAATCTGAAGTTTTTGAAAAAAAACGGGGTTAATTGTATTGAATTAGGTGTGCAATCAATGTCTGATAGAGTATTGGCGGGAGTTAAAAGAGGATATGTATCGGACGATGTTGAAAGAGCTTGCAGGTTGATTGTTGATAAAGGTTTTTTGTTAGGGTACCAGATGATGATAGGATTGCCTTTTAGTACCATAGAGGATGAATATTTAACCGCAAAACGTGCGAAAGAATTAAATGCGTGTCAGGTAAGAATATATCCGACAATAGTTATGAAAGATACTCTTTTGGCGGAAGAATGGAAGAAAAAAAGGTATATGCCACTAACAGAAGATGAAGCGATAAAAAGGTGTCGTGATATTATTGTATATTTTGAATCAAACGGTATAAAGGTTATCAGATGCGGGCTTCATCCTTCAGAGGGGCTCTTAAACGGTGAAAATTATTTGGCAGGGCCGTTCCATCCGGCATTTAAACTGAAAGTTGAAAGCCGTATTTTTGCTTGTTTACTGGAGTATCTTCTGAATAGCGGGAATAAAGAGATACAAGAGATTTTTTATAATCCAAAAGATGAATCTGCTGTTTTTGGGTTTGAACGTAAAAATTGCGATATAATAAAAGAATTGTCCGGTGGGAATCCTAAATTTTTGAGCAGTAACATATCTGTAAGAAGAGGAACTCTAAAAATATTTGCAAAACATGAAAGTTTTATTATTAATCGGGAATTTATCTCTAAACGTATATTGCCTGAACAATTACTTTAAAGATGCCGGTTTTTTTTAATAAGAATAAAAAAAATGATTATTATCCATGATAAAAGAATACCTGAAGCATATCTCGGACTTCTCAAGAAAAAATTACCCGGGGTTTTATTTCTTCCCTTTGAGCCGCATAGCTGCAAAAATGTAAAAGTATACGATTCAATATTGTGCCATCCGGATATATATTTTTTTCAACTTGAAAAAAATATATTTATATACGCGCCGTGTGTTCCGGAAAAAATTCTGCAGATATTAAAAGATCAAAAAATAGAGTTAATAAAAGGAAATGATAATCCCGGATCTGAATACCCTCGAACAGTTTTATACAATGCTGTGCGCGTAGGAAATGCCGTATTTTGCAATACAGAGTATGTTGACAATGTAGTCTCCGAAGAAATAAAAAAAAGAAAGTTAAAATTAATACAGGTTTCACAAGGATACGCTCGGTGTTCTGTGGCGGTTATCAATGAAAATGCCATTATTACACAGGATAAAGGAATAGGTGAAGCTGCGCGTAACGCGGGTATAGAAGTTTTGGTTATTTCGCCGGAAACGATTGTTCTGCCTGGTCAGAAAAATGGGTTTATCGGCGGTGTGTGCGGGATAAGCCCTAAAGGCATGCTTATTTTTTTGGGAGATTTTAAACTGCATAAACAGGCTCAGGAAATTGAAGAATTCCTGTTCAGGCATTCGGTGCTTTATATTAGTACTGAAGGGTTGCCTTTGCATGACGGAGGCGGATTGGTTATTGGTTAGCCGGTTTGCCGGTTGGCCGGTTAGCCGGTTAGCCGGTTTGTCGGTTTGCCGGTTAGCCGGTTAGCCAGTTTGTCGGTTAGCCGGTTTGTCGGTTAGCCAGTTTGCCGGTTTGCCGATTGGCCAGTTTGCGGGTTTTGCTGTTGCGTCTGTGCGTAATTGAAAAAATACGTAATAAAATATGTAGGGACAGGCCCCCGTGCCTGTCCGTTAAATTTATAGATCTATTGTTAATCATATAATTTAAAAAGATCTTTTTCTTTACACATTTTGTTTCAAAGAGGTATAATCAAAGCGAATAAAAAATATGCGTTTTGACTAAGGGGAAGGTGTAAAATGCAGACTAAATCCAAAGAAAAAGAATTGGAATCCGAAATACGTAGTTTTGAAGAAGAGCGGGAGAATATCCGTAAGATTGTTGGTCAGATTGGCGGGAAACCTTCTCACAAAGCGCGTATGATAAACATTATTTTTATTGTTTTGGTTCTAGGCGTATTTACGATGTCAATAGTGTGGGGCGGAAAAGTTCGGTTTTTTATGATAGAAGTTGGAATTTTACTTTTATCGCTTAAGTTGGTATATTTTTTGGAATCGCATATGCGGCTTAATCATTTCCAGTTCTGGATATTATCTTCACTTGAATGGCGACTTGATAAAATTGACAAACAACTGAGAAATTTACTGCGGTCGCGTCAGGACGAAGAATAGAAATATTGTTAACCCGTAAAATTAGTAAAGAAGACAATATGAATAATGACCATAAATTTATGCAAATGGCGATTGAAGAAGCCTACCGCGGTGTAGATGCAAATGACGGCGGCCCTTTTGGCGCAGTTATCGTTAAAGGGGAAGAGGTTTTGGCCATGGCGCATAACACGGTTTTAAAAGATAATGATCCTGTGAGACACGCAGAAATAAACGCGATATCTCTTGCGTCAAAAAAAAATAAAACATATGATCTTTCAGGCTGTGTGATTTATTCAACTACCGAGCCGTGTCCGATGTGTTTTTCAGCTATGCATTGGGCCAGACTGGAAAAACTGGTTTACGGTACAGATATAGAAGATGTAAAAAAACTCGGATTTAATGAACTTACGATTCCGGCATCCGTTATGAAAGAAAGGGGACGATCTTTGGTGCTTATACAAAGCGCGTTTATGCGGTCTGAATGCGAAAAATTGTTAAAGTATTGGGATAAGTTACCGGGAAAAGTTGTTTATTAAAAAAAGATTAGAGAAATATTTAAAGGATAAACAAAATGTTAAAAGTGCTTATTATTACACAAGATGAAAAATTAAAAGATACTTTGGGATTTTGTTTTAGAGGATGGGATTATGAGGTTTTTTTTGAAAATTCTCCTATTCCGGATATTGAGACAGTAACAAAAATTGTCCCCAACATTGTAATAATTGATATATATTCCGCTGATAAAAAACGTCTTGAGATCTGTGATACGCTGAAAAAAGATTTTGCTACGGCGTATATCCCCATAATTGCTCTAATAAACAAAAAACAATTAAGACAGGAACTTTTGGGGTTAAAAGAGGCAGTTGACGATTATTTGATTAGTCCGCCGGATCCTTTTGATTTAAAGATACGGATTGAAATGGCAGTAAAAAGATCTCAACATAGTTTTTACGCAAGCCCGCTTACCGGGCTTCCCGGAGGAATCTTGATTGAAAGTGTAATGAAGGAGAAAGTTTCAGAAAACCGGCCTTTTGTGGCCGGCCATATTGATATAGATAATTTTAAAGGGTTTAATGATAAATATGGGTATTTAAAGGGTGATAGGGTCATTATGCAGGCTGCGTATATGCTTAGCGGAGCTGTGAGGAGATGGGGAAATAATGACGATTTTGTCGGGCATGTCGGTGGGGATGATTTTGTGCTGATAACAACTCCGGACAAATACAATATTGTTTGCCAGAATTTTATATGTATGTTTGATACGATTATGCCGTTTCATTACCAGGAAAAAGACAGGAAATTAGGTTATATAGAAACAAAAGACAGGGCAAACCGGTTTCGGAAACTTCCGATTATGAGTGTTACCATAGCTCTTGTGTTAAAGACAGAAACGGAAAAAATCAATAGTGTGATTGAATTGAATGAAAAAATAACGGAAATAAAACAATATCTTAAAAAAATACCCGGAAGCAAATACATGGCTGACAGGCGCGGAAGCCGTGAAATGCGTAATTTTACAGTACAAATGTTTAAAAATGATGAAGCGTTATTAAACAATTACAAGCCGCTTGGCCAAATTCTGGTAGACAGGGATGTTTTGACCTTTGAACAGTTGGATAAAGCTTTAAAAGTGCATTGGAAAAGAAGAGCTCTTTTGGGTGAAATTCTTAAAGAACTTGATTTTTTGTCGGATGAAGAGCTTGCAGACGCTTTATTGTACCAGTCGAAAGATTTGGGGAAATAGTTAAGGCAAAATTTGCACTATAAATATTTATATTCTTTTTTTACGAGACATTTGGGATCTAAAAAAAGAAATTCAGTTCGGATGTTAATGTTTTTGATCATTAATTTCAATTTTTTATTATTAAATTCAACCAACAAATATTGAACATATTCTTTTGATATCTTGAAAAACCAAAATGGTTAAGGTATATTATCAATATTAACACAATATATATACTATTATAATTACTAATTATTCAGGAGGTGCAGAATGTCAGAGGGGATAAGCGCAATAAATGAAAAAGTAGAAAAAGAAAGCGTATTTATTGAGAGTCTTTTGTCGGAAATCCGTAAGGTTATTGTTGGCCAGGATTATCTTGTGGAAAGGCTTTTAGTGGGGCTTTTAGCAAATGGACATATACTTATCGAAGGGGTGCCGGGTCTGGCAAAAACAATGTCAGTACGTGTTCTTTCTTCTGCTATCAGTACAGACTTTCAACGGCTTCAGTTTACACCTGATCTTTTGCCCGCTGATCTTATCGGGACTCTTGTTTACAGTCCAAAAGACGGTAGTTTTACTACGAAAAAAGGCCCTATTTTTTCCAATATTATTCTTGCTGATGAAATTAACAGAGCTCCTGCTAAAGTGCAAAGCGCGCTTTTAGAAGCCATGCAGGAACGGCAGATAACTATCGGTGAAAATACTTTTAAGCTGGAAGAGCCTTTTCTTGTTTTAGCGACACAGAACCCTATTGAACAAGAAGGGACTTATCCTTTGCCTGAAGCGCAGGTTGACCGGTTTATGCTGAAAATAAATGTTAATTATCCAAACAAAGAAGAGGAACACAAAATATTAAAACGAATGGCGGTTACCAATAAAAAACTGGAAGTTTCTCCTGTTGTTTCAGCGGAATGTATAATAAAAGCCAGGGAAGTTGTTAATGATATTTATATGGATGAAAAAATCGAGAAATATATCGTAGACATAGTATTTGCGACACGTCAGCCGAAAGATTACGGGCTTAAAGATCTTGACGGGCTTATTGAATATGGAGCTTCTCCCCGGGCGAGTATAAATTTAGCGATTGCGGCAAAGGCATACGCGTTTGTGCAGAGGAGAGGATATGTTACTCCCCAGGATATAAAATCAATCGGGCCAGATGTACTCCGGCATAGAATTATAGCAAGTTATGAAGCAGAAGCAGAAGATAAAACATCAGAAGATATTATTAAACGCATATTTGATGAAATAGAAGTACCGTGAATGGTTAGCCGGTTAGCCAGTTGGCCTGTTACACCGGTTTGTTGATGTAGGGACAGAGCTTGCCATGTACCCTGTGTGGTACATGGCCCCTGTGCCTGTCCGGTACATTAATATGCGTGAATGAGATGAAAATAACATATTGTTCAGTGATTGAAGGTTGGAGGTTAGCGGTAGACCATGATTCCTAAAGATATAATAAAAAAAATACGAAGGATACAGATAACTACATCGCGTAAGGTTACGGATGTTTTTGCGGGACAATACCAGAGTGTTTTTAAAGGCGTGGGAATGGAATTTGATGAGGTTCGGGAATATCTTCCCGGAGATGAAATAAGGGCAATTGATTGGAATGTTACCGCACGAATGGGGCACCCTTACATAAAGAAGTTTGCTGAGGAACGGGAACTTACAATAATGATACTTTTAGATGTTTCGATGTCCTGCCGTTTCGGAACGAGGAATCGTTTAAAGAGCGAGCTTGCCGCGGAATTATGTTCAGTGATAGCTTTTTCCGCTATTCAGAATAACGATAAAGTCGGTATGATTACCTTTACCGATAGTATCGAGAAATTTATCCCGCCGCGTAAAGGATTAAAACATGTTTTGCGTGTTATAAGAGAAGCTTTATACAATAAACCTCAGGGTGTTAAAACCGATATTAAAAATGTTTTAGAATATTTAAACAGGGTTATGACCAGAAGGACAATTACTTTTGTGGTGTCGGATTTCTTTGCTCCGGATTTTAAAAAAACATTGTCTATTATTAATAAAAAACATGATGTTATTGCCGTTAATATCACGGATCCTGGTGAAAGGAAACTCCCTAAAGCCGGAATTATAACTCTATATGACGCGGAAAATGGTTCGCCTTTAGTTTTGGATGCGTCGGATGAAGAGGCAAGAAAACAATATGAAAACCGTGCTGTGGTTTCATTTGTGCAGAGGCAACAGTTGTTTAGATCCGTAAATGTTGATAATATTGATATCCGGACGGATGAATCATATGTCGCGCCGTTAACACGTTTTTTTAAGATGCGTGCCAGGCGGATAGCTCGGCGGAGATAAATGGTTTGTCTGACAACCAGGTTAAAAATAAAGTATCGAAATGCAAAATGACAAATTAAAACCTAAAAAAAATTGTAAAGATCAAGAAATAGCAGTACGTAGGAAACCCTCTTTGTGTTTATGCGGAATTGTTTTTTTAATTTTTATTTCAATGTGCGTTTTGTCTTTAGCAGAGAATTCCGAAAAAGGATCTCTTATTAACATTTCCGCGGAAGTGAATAGGTCTGAAGTTAATGTCGGCGACAGGATAAAACTTAAACTCATTGCTGAAAACGCTTCCGATTATGAAGTTTTGTTCCCTGAAAACCTGAAAGAGACAGGTGATTTTTCTTTTGTGGAGTCACAGCCGGTAAAAAACAGGTTTGGAAAAGTTATTCAGACTGAGAAAGAGTACATTTTAACTATATTTGAAACAGGAATACATGTAATACCTCCTGTTAATGTGGACTTTAAAAAGAATACATCTATGGATTGGCAGACTGCGTCAAGCCCGCAGGTTCCAATAGATGTTAAAACCCTTTTGACGGGAAATGATACTGACATTAAAGATTTAAAAGGCCTTATTTACGCGCGAAACGGCGGGATATATTTTATTCTAGCCATAGGTTTAATTTTTCTTATTTTGACGGCAGCATGGATATTTTTTAAGCGCAGAGAAAAACAGCAACAAAGACCTAAAGAGATAAAAAAAACAGCGCATGAAATAGCTTATGAAGAGCTTAAAACTTTGAGGCTTATGAATCTTCCGGAAAAAGGGCTAATTGAAGAATATTATGTCCGGCTTTCTGACATTGTTAGGCATTATATTGAAAATAGGTTTTCATTGAGAGCTCCGGAAATGACTACGGAAGAATTTTTGTACGCGGTAAAAAATTTTCCAGTGGTTGAACCTGAACACAAAGAACTTTTAAAGAGATTTTTGTTTCAGTGCGATATGGTAAAATTTGCCAGGTATGGTCCGACTAAACTTGAAATGATCGACAGTTTCAACTCGGCTGAAAATTTTGTTAATCAGACGAAACTTGAGGAACAAGAGGAGGCACGGAAATAATGCATTTTGCGGCTCCATGGTTTCTATCGCTGCTCGTGTTTTTACCGTTAGTTGTATATCTCTTTAAACGGTATGAATTTTCATTGCGAGGGGCTTTTAGGTTCTCGAATTTTCGTTTAATAAAAGATATTAAGCCGGGTTTGCGTGTAAAAACTTCGGGTAAAATTATTTATCTTAGGGCGCTTGCGGTTTTTTTACTGATTTTGGCAGTGATGCGTCCGCAGTCTGTAACGGAAGAAACAAAAGTATATACCGAAGGGATAGATATTGTTCTCGCGGTTGATACTTCCGGCAGTATGCGGGCTATGGATTTTGAGATAGGGCCTAAAAGAGTCGATAGATTGGAAGCGGTTAAAAAGGTGCTTTCAGATTTTATTCCCAAAAGGCCGAATGACAGGATAGGTATGGTTGCTTTTGCTGCGTTGGCTTATACTGTTTGCCCGCTTACTCTGGATCATGATTGGTTGGAGAAAAACCTTGAAAGAGTAAATATCGGGATGATAGAAGACGGCACTGCCGTTGGTTCGGCTATAACTGCCTCGTTAAATCGGGTAAAAGATTCTCCGGCAAAAGAAAAAATTATAATACTTTTGACTGACGGCAGGAATAACGCGGGAAGAATTTCTCCCATAGCCGCTGCTGAAGCCGCAAAAGCCTTAGGTGTTAAAATTTATACGATAGGAGTGGGAACAAAAGGCCTTGCGCCTTATCCTGTTCAGGATATGTTTGGCAATACGGTTTTACGGTCCGTGAGAATAGATATGGATGAAGAGTTACTTAAAAAAATAGCGGAGGAAACCGGTGGAGAATATTTCAGGGCGACGGATACAGCTTCTCTGGAAAAAATATACGCCAAAATAGATAAACTTGAAACAACACCAATTGAAGAATCAGGATACAATATATACCGGGAACTTTTTATGTTTTTGCTTGTACCGGGAATGTTGCTGCTTATTTTGGAAATAGTTTTGTCAAATACGTTTTTAAGGAGGATACCTTAAATGAAGTTCGGAGCTCCTTATATGTTTATATTCTTGTGGCTGATTCCGGGACTGATTGTTTTTTATATAATCCGGGGACGGAATAAAGAAAAAGTTATGAGGTTGTTTGCTGATAAAGAACTTCTTGTCGAAATATCAAAATCGTATAATCCCCAAAGGTCTAAAATCAAAAAAATAATAATAGTAACAGCTTTGTTTTTTTTAATTATTGCCCTGGCAAGGCCTCAGTGGGGTTTTAAGTGGCAGGAAGTTAAACGTCAGGGCGTAGACATATTGATTGCCCTGGATACGTCAAAAAGTATGCTTGCGGAAGACGTTTTGCCGAACAGGCTCCGCCGCGCGAAACTTGCTATAAAAGATCTTGTAAAAAAAATACGCGGCGATAGGATAGGCTTAATAGTTTTTTCCGGTACAGCTTTTTTGCAGTGCCCTTTAACCATTGATTATGACGGGTTTCTTCTTGCTCTGGACGATGTTGATGTGGATACGATACCTGTCGGGGGAACATCTTTATCCAAGGCCATATATGCGGCAATAGATGCTTATGAAAATGAAAAGAAAGATAACAAAGTGCTTATAATAATAACCGATGGCGAAGATCTTGAAGGCGGTGTAGATAAAGCCGTAGAAACCGCAAAAGCTAAAGGTATTAAAATTTTCTGTGTTGGAATAGGATCCCAGGCAGGTGAACTGGTTCCGGTAAAAGACAGTTCCGGAAAAATGAATTTTCTTAAAGATTCGGAAGGAAACATTGTTAAAACAAAACTTATGGAGAATGTTCTTCAAAAGATGGCCATTAGAACCGGTGGGATGTATGTCCGTGCCGGGAGAACCGAATTCGGTTTGGATCTCATATATGAAGAAAAACTTTCAAAGATGGAAAAACAGGAGTTTAAAAGCAAAATGGAAAAGCGTTTCTATGAACGGTTTCAGTTGCCGCTTGTTTTTGCCATTTTGCTGCTATTGGTTGAACCGGTAATTTCGGAAAGAAAACGGGAAGAAAAAAATGGCAAGGCTTAATATTGTAATAAGTGTTTTATTTTCGGCAATGCTGACAGTAGCGTTTGAGGCTGACGCGTCAGGAATAAAGAAAGCCGGTAAATTATATGAAGAAGAAAATTATGATGAAGCCGTTGAACAGTATGATAGGGTGCTTTTGAAAAATCCTGAAGATTCTTTTGCTCAGTATAATAGAGCCGCGGCGCTTTACAGAAAGCGTGCTTTTGCCGAAGCGGAAGAAGGTTTTTTGAAGTCGCTCTCTTCGGGGAAAGAAGAAATCGAAGAAAAAAGCGTTTATAATGTGGGTAACAGTAAATATAGACTGGGAGAAGAGACTGAAGGCAGAGATCCTCAGACGGCGTTGAACAATTATAAACAGGCTGTGCAATATTATCAAAGAGCGGTAGAATTAGCGCCGGGAGATGCGGATGCTAAGTATAATTACGAATTGACAAATAAGAAAATAAAAGAGCTTCAGGAAAAAAATGGAGCAGGATAAAGAGCAAAAACAGGATAAACAGAAAGAGGAAAAGGACAAAGATAAGAAAGAAAAAGAAGAGGAGAAAAAATCTCAGGAAGAAAAAGCAAAAGAGCAGGATAAGAAGGAACAAAAAGACCGGGGCGAACAAAAAAAAGGTGACGAAGAGAAACAAGAAAGCCAAAAAAACGAAGAGAAGAAAAAACAGGAAGAACAGGATAAACAAGAAGAACAAAAAGAACAAGAAGAACAGCAAAAAGCAAAATCAGAAGAGCAGAAAAAGCAGGAAGAAGAACGTAGGAAACAAGAGAATGGGCAAAAAGATAAAGGTGAAAAAGATTCGTCGGAATCAAGGGAAACAGGCATGCCTGAAGAAGAATCAGAAGCGCCTGAAGGGGAAATGACGAAGCAGGAAGCTCAGATGCTTTTATTGGGACAGGAAGAAGAAGAGGCGCGCATGAGATCTGAGCAGCGAAAAGCGCGGGCGGCTCGGAGGCCTATAGTTTTGAGGGATTGGTAGTGATGATAAATCCGTGTTTAACTTCTTGTGTACACTTGCAGGCTGTCCGTAGTAGAATAGTGAGAATAGAGAAACTGTATTTGACTTCTCAATGTATACTATCAGGTTTTCAGAGCTGGAATCTAAGGGGAATGACAAAAAAATGACGAAACATGTAATTATGAAAAGCCTTTTTATTGCCGCAATATTGATAATGTCTATAACTTTATCTGCGTTTGCGCAGGATGTGCGTTTTACTGCGTCACTTGAGAAGAATAAAGTTTCTGTTGGTAACCCGGTTTATCTTTATCTTACTCTTGAGGGCGCGCAGGAATCCGGCCAGCCTGAAGTTGCCGCTAAGGATGGATTGCAGATTAAATATGTCGGACCTTCGACTAAAATATCAGTTGTTAACGGCAGTGTGTCTCAGTCGATCACGTACACATATTTAATAATTCCTTTGAAGGAAGGCGAATTTCAATTTGGGCCGTTTTTAATGGAGTATAAAGGCCGGGAATATCCGGCTTTGCCGGTTGTATTGTCTGTTTACGGTAAACCTCAAGGTGTCCCAGGGCCGTCAGGTTCTTCCGGTGTTTCTTCTGTACCGTCTGCGTCAGGCCAGAATCAGGCTGCGGAAACACAGGAAACTTATGAGGATAACAGGATTCTTCTTAAAATGGACATTGAAAAACGTTTAGTTTATATCAATGAAGAAGTTTTTCTTACGATAAAATTATATTCAGCTGCCAATTTAAGGGATATAGAATATCCTGTTTTTTCTCATGAAGGTTTTTCTGCCGGAGAATTTGAAGAGCCTGAAAGAAGGCGAGAAATAGTAAATGGTATTCGTTATGACGTTCTTATTTTTAAACAGCATTTGTTTGGAATTAAAGAGGGTAATTATTTGCTGGGTCCGGCCAGGCTGAAATGTAAAATACTTGTTAAACGACAGGCATCCCGGCGGGCTTCTGTTTTTGGAGGAAGTATTTTTGATGATGATTTCTTTTCTTCACGGTTTGGATATCAGGCATATCCAATTGAAGTTGAGGCGGATGAGATCCCGGTTACCATATTGCCGTTTCCGAAAGAAGGAAAACCATCTGATTTTCATGGCGCGGTAGGCGATTTTAATTTTGAGGCATATACAAATTCCGCTAAAGCAAAAGTTGGAGATCCCGTTATTATATCAATGGCTGTAACGGGTGCCGGTAATCTTGGCACGGTTACGGCGCCTAGCGTAGTTTCATCGGAAAAATTTAAAACCTATGAACCGCAGGTAACGATAAAAGGCGGTAAAAAAGTTTACGAACAGGTAATCATCCCAAAAAGCGATGATATAAAGGAAATCCCGCCTGTTTCATTCAGCTTTTTTAATCCTAAAAAGCAACAGTATGAAACAATAAAAAAAGGCCCGTTTCCGCTGAATGTAACCGAACAGCCTGAAGAGGAAGGCGGAGTCAAGATTGTATCTATGCCGTTGGAAGGCGGGGCCTTTTATCCGAAAGAAATAGTAGGACAGGATATTCTTCATATCAGGGATAAGATGGGTCATGTGTATTATGGTAACCAGGTCTTATTTTATGATTGGAAGTTTTGGGCGGGGCAGTTTGTTCTGACTTTGTTTTTCGCGGGTTTTTGTTTTATGCAGAACAGAAAAGAAAAAATGCTTCATGATGAAAGTTACGCGCGGTTTCTTAAAGCTCCGCGAAAAGCGCGAAAAGCTTTAACTCAGGCAAAGTTGTGTTTAGAAAAGAAAGATTTAACATTTTTTTATGATGTAATTTTTAGAATGTTGCAGGAATATTTCGCGGGCAGGTTTAATTTGCCCAAAGGAAACATAACTGTACAAATTATTGAATCTAGATTTTCTACTGCTATCCGTAATGATGATATGTTTAAGATATTAAGAGATGTTTTTTCAAAGTGTGAGATGGCCAGGTACGCGTCATCATCTTTGACAGAAGAAGAGGCATATCAGATGTTTGATAATGTGAAACGGATTATTGATTATATGGAAAAGGTGAAATTGTGATAAAAATAAAAACGATAATTTTTGTGTTATGCATAATTTATTTCTGTTCTTTTTCTCGCGGAGCGCAGGCTGAATCTGTTCAGGATTCGGTCAGTCCGCAAAGGCAATTTGCAAGGGGCAATGATTATTATGAAAAAGGCGAATATGATAACGCGATAAAAGAGTATAGCAATATTATTTTGCAAGGATATGCAGGCGGAGATATCTATTATAACCTTGCCGGAGCTTATTTTAAAAAGGGAAACCTTGGGAACGCTATATTAAATTATAAACGGGCGGAATTTTTTATGCCGCGTTCGGCTGATTTAAATGCTAATTATAAGTTTGCAAAAGATAAAATTAATGGAAAAATAATTCCGGATAAAGGTATTTGGATGTGGCGGCCGGTCAGGTTGTATGAAAAATTTTTTACTGTAAATGAACTTATCATAGTATGTTCAATAATGTATTTGGCCATACTTAGCGTGTTTATTATTACTATGCTGTTTCCTGAAGCAAGAAAGTACCGCTTGTGGATTGTCATATTTCTTGCAGGCGGTATTTTGTTTACTTCGCTTATAATATATCACAAAACAAAGGATATGAAGTCTCTTGCCGTAACAATTGTTCCTGAAGCAAAGGCATTATTCGGACCTTTTGATTCCGCAACTAAGTTTTTTACGCTTAAAGAAGGAATGATAGTGCGAGTAATAAATGCTAAGGACGATTGGTATAAAGTCAGACGTAGTGATGGGAAAGTTGCCTGGGTTAAAGAGGGGCAAATAGAAAAAGTTTGGTAGTTTGTTAACCGGTTTGTTGGTCCTTCGACAAGCTCAGGACAAGCAGGATCAAAATTCAAAAAATCGAATTTTGGTTAGCCGGTTTGTTGGTTAGCCGGTTAGTCGGTTGGCCCTTTATTTTTGTTGACCTGTAGGGACAGGTCCCTGTGCCTGTCCGTTACACATATAAAAAACAATGATAGATGGGGATTATGAAAAAAAAGACGTTTAGGGAAAAACTAGAAACAGATTTAATACTGCTTGATGGGGCGTTTGGGACGTATGCTGAATCTTTAGGGCTTTCAGCTGAACATTTTAAAGATAAACCCGGATGCATGGAATACCTTTCTATGGTTTCGCCCGGTTTTATTCGAAAAATTCATGATGACTATTTAGAATCCGGAAGTGACGCGGTTGAAACAAATAGTTTTGGAGCGAATGCCGTAAAACTTGCGGAATATGGATTAGGAAAAAAAGTTTATGAGCTTAATGTAGAAGCGGCAAAAATAGCGCGTTCTGCAGCAGATCAGTTTTCAGCACCATCAAGGATAAGATATGTTGTGGGCAGTATGGGGCCCACAGGCAAACTTCCTTCATCCACAGATCCGGTTTTAGGAAATATTACCTGCAATGAATTAGTCGAAATTTTTTATAGCCAGGCAATAGGACTTATTGACGGCGGAGCGGACGCTCTTTTAGTTGAAACCGGACAGGATGTTCTGGAAATGAAATGTGCTGTTATCGGGATAAAAATGGCCATAAAAGAACGCAGACGGGATATAGCGATTATGGCGGAAAGCACACTCTCAAATAACGGGAGAATGCTGTTAGGTGCGGAAATATCCGTGTGTATGACTGTATTTGCTTATCTTGGGGTTGATGTTATTGGTATAAACTGCAGCAGCGGGCCGGTTGAAATGGAGCGAGCTATTGCCGGGTTAAGCAAAAATTGCCCTGCCTTTGTTTCCGCGGTTCCTAACGCGGGGCTTCCGGTAGAATCCGGAGGCAAAACTATGTATCCGCTTTCTCCTGATGAAATGGCGCGTTTGATGTCAGGGTTTGTGAGTAAATACAGATTAGACGTGATAGGCGGATGCTGCGGAACAACCCCGGCGCATATAAAAGCAATTCGCGGAGCGCTTGGTAACAATAGAAAACGTAAAAGGCCTGAAAACAGATATTACGCGAGTTTTTATAAAAGTTTTGATTTAAAAGAGCTGAAACGTCCTTTAATAATAGGGGAGAGAATCAATACCCAGGGATCTAAACGTACGAAAGATCTATTAAAAGCGGAAAATTATGATGGTATTGTGGAATTGGGAAAACAGCAGGAGAAACAGGGTGCTGGTATGCTCGATGTCTGTAGTGTACTTACGGAAAGAATAACTGAAAAAAGAGATTCTCTTTTAATTGTCAAAAAGCTTTCTGAGAGCGTAGAAATACCTTTAATGATAGATTCTACGGATTATAGCGTAATAGAAGCGTCAGTAGAAAGTTATCCGGGTACGGCATTTATAAATTCAGTTAATCTTGAAGACGGTGGTGAAAAAGCCCGCAGGGTATATGCTCTTGCTGAAAAACACGGCAGTTTTGTCGTAAATCTGGCAATTGATGAAAAAGGTATGGCAAAGACTTGCCAGCAAAAAATTGATATCGCGAAAAGGCTGTATGATATAGCTGTTAATGAATATAAATTGGAGAGTCACAGACTTCTTTTTGATTTATTAACGTTTACTTTGGGAACGGGTGAAAAAGAATATGCTGACGCGGCAATAAATACTTTTGAATCAATAAGAAAGTTTAAAAAACTTTTTCCTGAAACGCTTACGGTCTTAGGAATTAGCAATATATCTTTTGGCCTCAACAAAGAGGCCCGGAAGATAATCAATATGGTTTTTTTGCATCATGCGGTAAATGCCGGTCTTGACGCGGCCATAGTAAATCCTTCGGAATATATTGAATATAAAAATATAGATAGCACAGAACGTCGCCTTGCTGAAAACCTTATATTTAATTCGCATCCGAACGCTTTAGAAGAGATTGTTGAATACTTTTCGAATAAAACGCCTTTAGAAACAATTGTGCCTACTGTTAGCGCGCAAAAAACGTTTGATATGAAAGAGAATTTGCAGAACTGTATTTTTGAACGTGATAAAATTAAAGTTACGGAATTTGTGGATAAAGCTTTAGAGAAGTATTCTCCGCAGGAAATAATAAATGATATTTTAATTGACGCGATGAGAACCGTGGGAGAAAAACTCGACAGCGGGGAAATGGTGCTTCCCTATGTATTGCAGTCTGCTGAAGTTATGAGAAAAGCAATGGAACACTTAAATAAATTTTTCCCGCATGAAGCGTCCAGGCAAAAAGGCACGGTACTTTTAGCTACGGTTTTTGGGGATGTGCATGATATTGGCAAGAACCTTGTAAAAATGATTTTACAAAATAACGGTTTTTCCGTTATAGATTTGGGGAAACAGGTTCCGGTGGCAAAGATAATAGAAGAGGCAAAAAGAAATAAAGTTGATGTAATAGGGTTAAGCGCGTTATTAGTTTCTACAGCCCGTTACATGAAAGATTGTATAAAACATATGCATGAAGAAGGACTGGATTTTCCGCTACTAATAGGCGGTGCGCCGATAAATGAACGCTTTGCTAGAGAAATATCGCGTGTTAACAATAAAACTGTTTATGCAGGAGGAGTTTTTTACGCGAAAGACGCTTTTAAAGGCCTATCACTGGTTCAGAGCCTTACAAACTCGGAAAAGAAAAAAGAAATCTTAGAATTATATTACAAAGGGCAGAATGAGAAAAAAGGGAATTAACAAAAAAAAACAAATAATCCCTCCTTTTTACGGGGCGCGTTCGCTGTCAAACGTTTCGATAGATGAAGTTCTTGTGTATTTGGATGAGAAAGCTTTATTTAATGTTTCCTGGGGGATTAAGCTTAAGGACGAACAGGAAAAAAAGAAACTTTTTGAAAAAGAATATAAGCCTTTGTTGGAAGAACTTAAAAATGAGGCTATTCGAAACGGCTGGCTTGACCTAAAAGCAGTTTATGGTTATTTTAAATGCTGCGTACATGATGAAAATATGCGGGTGTATAATGCTGACGGTAAGATGCTTGAAGAGATCTGTTTTAATCGTTCTAAAGACGGTTTCAGCCTGGCGGATTATTTTTCTAAAGACACGGCAAAAGAAGATTTTGTAACGTTTCAGGCTGTTACTATCGGCAATAAAATTAACAACGCTATTCATCTTCTGAATGAAAAAGGAGAATTTACACGCGCGTTTTTGCTTCATGGATTAAGCGCTCAAATAGCGGAAGCTCTGGCCGCGTATGTTCATAATGTTATTCGCAGAGAATTAGGGCTTGTTAACGGACAAGGCGCAAGATACAGCCCCGGATATCCTTTATGGTGTAATATCGAAGACCAAACAAAACTATTTACAATTCTTGATATTAAAAAACGCATAGGAGTACATTTGACAGAAGGATATCAAATGGTGCCCGAACAGTCTACAACAGCAATGATCGTTATTAAATAGGGACAGCTACCATTTTTTAGGAGTATAAATATTTTGCGTGAAAAGGATTGTAACATTCTAATTTTTTATTTGCCTAAAAAATGGTAGCTGTCCCTATTTAAAGGATCAAAAAAAACTATTTAAAATTTTACGCATTACAAAGAACCTTGGGATTTCATTAACAAGCGGCTTTCAAATGGTACCGGAATATTCTACCACCGCAATGATAGTTGTTCATTAATAGTAGCTTTTTCTGTTGAACTAAGACAGGTAAATTCAGCATGACAAAATCGTAGGGGACAGGCATGCCTGTCCCTTACAATCTTAAACAAGGAGTAAACTATGGCAGAATGTAAAATAGAAGCAAATAAAAAGATATGTAATTGTAGTTATGAACCTTGTGCTAGAAAAGGGTTATGTTGTGATTGCCTGCATTACCATAGAAAAAACGGCCAGCTTCCTGCCTGTTATTTCCCTGATGATGTTGAGAAAA
>JBDRLO010000071.1:0-30921 GCA_043812935.1 Candidatus Omnitrophota bacterium | reverse complement strand
TCCACGGCTTTTATAACTTCTTCGGAGCTGATTTTTTTTAAACAAATAAAATTTTTACGGCAATTATGCGCCAGACATTCAACACATTCACGGGGATGGTGCACAATTTGATCGTTTCTGCCGACAGGAGCCCATCTTTTGGGAGAAAGCCCGGGATCATTCCTGCCAAAAATTGCAACAGTCGGCGCATTAACCGCAACCGCGACATGTACCGGACCTGAATCATTCGAAACAAAGACCCTGCACCTTGAAAGAAATTCCGCAAGTTCCCCTACATTCAGCTTGCCGGCTAGATTTACAGCTTTATGTTTCATCACGGCAACAGCGCGTTTAACAAATTTTTCAGTTTCGATTCCGCCCACAAACACGGGCTTTATCCCGTATTTATCAACAATCTTATCCGCAAGATATCCAAAATTTTCCGCGGCCCACCTTTTTGAAGGACAACTTGCGCCAGGATGAAACGCGGCTATATTTTCAGTTATATTGTATTTTTTTTGCAATAAAGAAACCGCTGTTTTATGTTTTTCTGTTGTCACAATATACGGGATTTTATCGGCACCGGCAGTATCAAGCCCGATACTTTCTAAAACATCGAAATTATAATCAATCTCATGTTTTTCGCCTTTTTGCTTGTTGTGCTGGATTTTTACGGTAAGAAGGCAATCCATTTTCCGGTCATAACCTATCCTTTCAGGGATACCCGCTAAAAAAAACACAACATGAACTCTAGTTGTCGGATGCAGCGCTATAGCCGTATCAAATTTTTTGTTTCTAAGTTTTAATGCGAATTTAAAAGTATTCCAAAAACTTTTTTGTTTTCCATATTTATCATAAACTATTACTTCATTAAGATCCGGATTCGCGGCTACAACATCTCTGTTTTCAGGCCTCACCATAAAAGCAATGTAAGCCGACGGATATTTTTTACGCAAAACCCTTATCACCGGCGTAGAAAGAACCACATCGCCAAGCCTGTCTGTACGGGTTATTAATATTCGTTTAGTTTGCATTTCTCTTGTTATTTTTCCTTTGTCATTCTTTTCGATACCGGATGGGTACGGGGGGCCTGTCCCTACATACACATTTTTTTATATATTTCGAGATATACCTTATAATCATTTTCGGAAAAACATATGTACCTTATTTCATCAAAATCTTTAATATTTTTAAAACCCTCTTCCAACGCAATAGTCGCCGCCTGTTCAATGGGGTAAGCGTATATTCCCGCGCTTATCGCCGGAAAAGCAATTGTTTTTAATTTATGTTTTTTTGCCAGATTAAAACTATTTACATAACAATTCCTTAAAAGTTCCGGCTCTTCGTGTGTGCCGCCGCGCCACACGGGACCTGGCGTATGAATAATTTTTTTTGCCAGGAGTTTGCCCGCGTTTGTTATAACGGCAAAACCGGTTTTACAACCACCTATCACGCGACACTCTTCCATGACCGAAGAGCCAGCTGCCCTGTGGATAGCGCCGTCAACACCACCGCCACCCTTTAACCCGGTATTAGCGGCATTCACAATCACATCGACATTTTCTTTTGTAATATCTGCCCTTTTGATTGTAATTTTACCCATTTCCCGCCTCAACATTATTGAAAGTTTTTATTCAAAAGTCGTTTTACTTTATGAAAAACTTCTGAAGTTCTAATCTGTTCGATACATCCTTTGTCATATCCTAAACTGCAATTTGCCAGATTACACGGCCGGCAGCGGACATTAGGCTTTACTGTTTCACTTTTCCCAGACAAAGGGCCGTATTGATTATCATCCGTAGGGCCAAAAATTGCCACAATCGGCACTTTTACCGCGCTTGCTATATGCAAAGGCGCGCTATCACCCGTTATAACGATATCGCTATGCCGCATAAGTTCAAAAAGAACAGGCACAGATGTTCGTCCGCATAAGTTTACATAATTTTGTTTCATAACCCTTGTGACATTATTTATAACTTCGTCGTCTTCTTTATTTCCAATAAAAAAAATTTTACATCCCAGTTCAGCAACTAACTTATCACTTAATTCCGCATATCTCACTGTAGGCCATCTCTTAATATGACTTTTTGAACCAGGGCTAACAATAACTTTTTTAGAATCTTCCGTATCCTTGAATAAATCATCTACATGTTTCACATCTTCAGCTTTGACCGGAATAAAAAAATCCGGTGACTCAGACAGTTTTATGCCTAAATCCTTAAGTTTCATTAAATGCTGATCTTTTTTATGAAAAGCCCCTTTCCTCCGGGTGAATTCCATTATAAGCGCGTATAGAGTTGTATGATATTTTGCTCCTATAAGATACGGCACAAGTGAATTCTTTAAGTCTATTATTAAATCATATTTTTTCCGCCGGAATTCAAAAATCTGAGAAATTCTTGCGGATAAAGACTTCCTCTTTTTATGAACCGCTACATTCCGCACAGCAGGATGAGAAACAAAAATTTCTTTACCGGAAACGCCGGTTACAACATCTATAACAGCTTCAGGAAACTCACGGCAAAGTTCCATAAAAACAGGCGTAGTTAACACAATATCGCCTAAATTATTCAGCGTTATAAATAAGATTGATTTTACTTTTTTTTTATCTATCTTCATGATTTAGCATAACACGTTCCACCTTACCCCCCGGAACAACCCACGATTATTAAGTCGGGAAAACCCCGTTGGTTCCCCCGACTAACTGACCAACCGGCTAACCGGCTAACTGGCTAACTGACAAACCGGCTAACCAAATCACAAACCGTGTCAAAAACCTTATCCACGGTTACTTTTTTCATACAAATATAATCTTTAGTACACTGCTCTTCGTAACATGGAATTTTGCAATTAATATCTTCTCTGATTATAATACTTTTTCCAATTCCCATAGGCCCTGTAATTTCATGTGATGTCGGACCGAAAATACCGATTGTAACAGTTCCGACCGCGGAAGCTAAATGTAAAGGCCCGGAATCAGAACTTACCACAAGATCACATTTACTGAACAACGCTGCCAGCTCACTCAAGTTTGTAAGCCCGGCCAGGTTAAAACACCTTTTATCTCCTATTTCATCCGTCATTTTTTCAGTAAACATTCTGTCTTTTTTCGCGCCTGTTATAACAATTCCTATATTATTAAACTGACTCAAAATCTTTTTAGCAAGTAATACAAAATTCTCCGCAGGCCATCTTTTAGCGTTCCAGTTCCCTCCGGGGTTAATAGCAATTAAAACATGTTTATCTTCCGCGTTCACGTTTATCAGTTTATTGACACGTTTTAAATCTTCCGCGTTTACACAATACTCATATTTTTCATCCGCGGATTCTATGCCAATAGTTTTTGCCAGAAATAAAATCTGGGCCGTTTTATGCATTTCTTTTTCCGGAAGGTTAACTTCTTCCGTCAGAAAAGATTTTTTGCCTTTAAACCCTATTCTGCGTTTAATCCCGGCGCATGCCGCGATTAATGTTTTATTTTTCGAAGGTTTCATTAAAAAACAAGTATCGAATTTTTCTTTACGCAGAAGGAAAATAAATTTTAATTTTTCCCAAAAAGATAACACTCCATTATCATCCGACAGTTCGTATATTTCATCCACACAAGTATTATTTTTTAAAAGTTCCGCGTACCGGGGCACTACCGCACAAGCTATATAAGCATTCGGAAAAGCTTCTCTAACAGCCTTTATAAAAGGAAATGAAAACAGTATGTCCCCCAGCCAATTTAATTCAAAAATAAGTATTCTTTCAGGTGTTTCCATTATTTTGTTATTTGTTTGATTCCGGACAGGCACCGGAGCCTGTCCCTATATACATTTGTCATTTGTCATTTTTTCATATACTTCTATTGTCCGGCTAACATTATCCTCAATAGAAAAATTTTCGGCAGCTTTTTGTCTCGCGTTTTTTGATAACAATTCTCTTAAATCATTATCATTTGCCAGACAGCTTATTGCAGCACTCAATTGTTCCGCATTTTTCGATTCGACCAAAATGCCGTCTTTTCCGTCATCAATAAGTTCGGCTAACCCGCCAACACGGCTGGCAATACACGATTTGCCGGCTGCCATTGCTTCCATGAGAGACAATCCCAAGCCCTCACTTATTGACATTAAACAAAAAATATCTATTACGGATAAATAATAATCTAAAGAATCCCGTCCCGAAACAAATACAGCCTCGCCGGCAAGTCCTGCTGCTTTAATCTGCTCTTTCAAAACAGGTTCCTGCCTGCCTTCGCCAACAATAAGTAATTTTAACCTCTTATCTTTTAAATTAGCTATTCTAAAGGCTTCAATAAGATAATTAAATCCTTTAACAGATGAAAGCCTGCCTACTGAACCTATTATTAACGTATTTTCAGGCCAATTGCAGGTTCTTATAAAATCATGTTTTTTATCAGAATTGATTTTTTCAAAACGGCTAACATCAATTCCGTTACGTATTAATTCGATGCGGTTTTCTGAAACTAAAAAATCTTTTGAAAGATGTTCTTTCACACTGGCGCTTATAGCTATAATTTTGTCTCCCCAGCACGGCAATATCCTGCGGGAAAACCTTCGGGATTTAAAAAAACCATGGCATGTTGATAAAAAAATAACACGTGTAATTTTAGATATAATCCATGCCAGTACCTGCGTTACTCTTGTTTGAGCGTGTATTATATCTATTTTCTCTTTTCTTATCAGTTTAACCAATACGGGAACCGCTTTTAGCATTTTAAAACTAAATTCAAATTTTGTTCTTATATCGGTTTCTATATGTAAAATCCGTTCCCGGTTCAGCATTTCTTTCAAATCCCCGCCTGAAGAAACAACAATAACATCAATATTTCTTCTTTTGAGATACTTCGCCAGATTTACGGTATAAAACCCTATTCCGCCTATATTTAAGTGTGTAGTTAAAAGTAATATTTTCATATTTTTAAAATCTCGACCGCAATCATTTATTCTTCTTTTCCATCTTTCATATTTTCCATTAACGCGGCAAAAACTTCCGTCGGTTTAATACTTGTCATACATTTTTTATTCCGCTGGCATACACCTTTGTAACAGGGAGAACATGTCTGTTTTTTGTATAAAACTTTATGAGAATCACCGGGCACAACATGGCGGACAGGATCCGTCGGCCCAAAAACAGCTGTAAAAGGCGTTTCCATAGCAGCCGCTATATGCATAGGAGCACTATCTCCAGTAAGCACCGCATCACATTTTCCGATAAGCGCGAAAAGCTGTAACATCCCGGTTTTTCCTACTGCGTCTATTGGTTTAGCTTTCGTCTTTTTTAAAAAAAGTTCTTTTGTGTCTTTATCCGCATCCTGCCCCAAAAGAACAACTCTTATGCCTTCCTTCTTTGCCAACATATCCGCAACTTCCGCCATTGCCGAAACACCCCAATTTTTTGTTTTCCACTTGCTGCTGGCAGATATGGCAAACCCGACAATTTTCTGCCGGTCTTTCAGCCAGTTATCTTTCAAAAACTTCTCGGCCCATAGTTCATCTTCTTTTCCCGGCCAAAGTTTAAGGCAGGGGTCTACCCTTGTAATCCCCATAAGGCCTAAAACACATGCCTGATGTGCAATCGGAGACATGGGTTTTCTCGGCAAACTGATTTTCCGGTTTATCAAAAAACTCATTTTCCGGTTATCATACCCATATCTTTCAGGAATAGCCGCTAAAAACGACAACACATGACTCTTCGTACTGTTCTGAAGATCAATCGACATATCAAAATCTTCTGAACGAAGTTTTGCAGCTAATTTTAAAAATCCAAATCCTTTATCTCGGGTTTTAAAATCGCAGGCAATAACTTCATCTATATAAGGACAATTGGCTAAAGAATCACGAAACCGCGCGTCAATAAGCACTTTTATCAACGCGCCCGGATAGCGCTGTCTTATCGCCCGTAGTGACGGCACCGCAAGAATAACATCTCCCAACGCGCTGATTTTAAGAACAAGTATATTTTTGGCATTAAGAACGTTTGTATAAACCTGCATCGTCATTTCCATGGCTTTTCTCAAAGAATAATTATCTTCAACGTATTTCCGCGCAGCGAGGGCAACTCTTTGCATAAGTTCCAACTCTCCGGCATACTGAAGTATTTTGTCAGCCATATCCGACGGGTTTCCGGCTTCACACAATAAACCCGTTTTCCCGTTTAATACGGTTTCAACAACACCTCCCACTTTGGTTGCTACTACCGGAACTCCGCACGCCTGCGCTTCAATAATTGAACGTCCGAAAGCTTCCTGTTCCCTGTTCGCGGAAACCAGAATATCCAAACTTTTCATTACTTCTGAAACACTTTGACTGCTGTCTATAAATTTTACAACATTTCCTATCATAAGACGTTTAATTGCCAACTCTATTTTCTTTATATATTCTTCTTTCGCGGAAGATTTATCCCCCATCATAACAACTTCGAGATTAGGAATCTTTCTTAAAACATATGAAGCGGCTTTTAAAAAATCCAAATGCCCTTTAAGCGGCGTAAACCGGCAAATCATTCCTATCCGCAAAGTTTTCCCTATTTTTTGAGAAGGCAATTTAAAAGAAAATTTTTCAAGGTCTACGCCTCTGGGCACAATACTGATCCTTCGAAGCGGAACGTCAAAATTATCTTTCATATACCTTGCCATTGTTTCATTGGCAGCAATAACAATTTTTCCCCATCCCATTACCTTGCTTATAAGATGTTTTTTGTATTGTCCATGCGCGGTAGTTATAAAAATCCGGCCAGTCTTTCTGGCCGCAAAGTATCCGATAAGAGCGGGTATTCTGCTTCGCGCATGCACAATATTGATATTTTCTTTGCGGATTATCTGTTTCAGTTTAAAATAGCTGTATATCATAATAAACGGATTCTTTTTCCCTATCGGCAGGATGTAATGACGAGCCCCTATCGCGGCCAGATTTTTTTCAAAACTGCCGCCGCCGGAAACCACGACTGCCTTATGTCCGTTAAGAACCAAATACCGCGCAACTTCAACAGTACCTTTTTCCACCCCGCCCACATTTAATTTTGGAACCAATTGTAAAATATTCATAATTATGCGTTACACGTTTCACGTAGCACGCTGCACGTTACACGGAACAACAGCACGGACCACGCTTCACGTTTTCCTCCCTCTATATGTAATAAAGGCGCTCACAGCGCAATTCCAATTGCAAAGCAGGTTTTCACACCTAAAACAATTTGTACATTTTTTCATAAATTCTTTTATTGTCATCCGGTACAATATTTTGTTTTGCCTCTGCATGTTTTATAATTTCATTTATTTTAGCGCTGATATCCATAACACCAACCTGGTAAAGATACCCTTTTTCTTCAAGGTTTTTCACAAACTTTTCATATTTCGTAATAGTCTTTACCTTTTTTTTCGGCATAAAAACCAGAACTTGGCGCCCGGAAGCAACAGCTTCTGACACCATAGAAATACTTTCACCTGAAACAACAACTATTCTGCTTGATGCTAAAATTTTTTCAACAGTATCAGGATCTCTATCCTCCGGCCCGGAAACAAACTTGTGAATTTTAGAATAAGTTTTAAATTCAGTTTTTAGGACTTCATTCACAACCAATGGAGTTCTTCGTGAAGTAGTTATATAAAGCTCGGCATCAATAATTTCACATGCCTTTTTTAATTCTTGTGTCACGGAACGCGCCGTTTCGTCAGTAAAACTAAAATACTTATTATCCCCTCCTAACAATACTCCTATACAGTTCTTTCCCTTATCTTCAATTTTAGGAAATTTCGTTACAAGATTCGGCGATAGTTCCGTTACTATGGTTTGATCCTGATTAAACCGCTTGCCGGCATAATCATGCCGCGGAACAAGAATAAGATCAAATTTTTTTCTAACAAAAATTCCAGGGTCAAGCACCGTAAAACTCCGGGCATAATTTTCTATTTTCATAAGCCTGTTAACCGCCGACAAACTTGATCCGCAACTCACAATAATATCCGCGTATTTTAATGAAATCATATCATAACTGTCTTTTTTAAGCGCCCGTTTTAAACATTTTAAACAACCTTGGCAACGCGGCGAAAAAAACAAACTTGCAAGATTAAAAACAGCTTTAGCGTTTTTGTTTTTAAACTGAACCTGCACTACCTGTATCTTAAGATTTTCAGGGCTAAAACCTCTGCCAGCCCTGTAAATCTTAATCTGTTCTACAACTGCTAAACTTTGTTTTAAATGCCCCTTTTTTCCGTCATCCAGAACCATAACATATTTAACCGGCGTCATCTTCCATCTTTTATGCATCCACAACCACTGATCAGGGTGCGCACGCACATGTTTTTCTAGAAGCATATTATATTTATGAACATAACTTTTTATGTCGTCTTCCCGGCTTATAATCATGGGTTTTTCAAGCACAAGTTCATGATACTGCCCTTTAACCCTATGAATAAAAGCCGGCAATATCCACGCGCCGCTTTTTTGCGCAAACCGATACGGCCCCACGGCAGTTGAAGCCGGCCGGCCGAAAAAATCATCCAAAAGACCCTGTGCCCCGGCATTCTGATCGGCAAGTATACCTATACTTTTTCCGTTTTGCAGCATACGGAAGATATTCTTAACATCCGCACCTTTGCGGATAACAATATTCCCTTTAGATTCCCGCAGCAAATTCAATAGTTCGTTTAAACGTTTCATTTTTTGATCCCGCGCCAAAAGATATAGCGGAAATCCTTTAGCAACACTGGTCACAGTACTAAGCTCCCAATTACCGAAATGCGCGGAAAGCAAGATCATGCCTTTAGGGTTTCTAGCCGCTTCCTGTATTCTTTCAAAATTCCGGACATTTATAAACTTATTGATATACGGCGTTTTTATTTTCGTCATTGAAAGAATTTCCGTAAAAGTTTGCCCCATATTTCTGTAAACAGCTTTTGTAATCCGTTTAATTTCCTGTGGAGTTTTATTTTTCGCGTTATCATCTTTGCTCAAAGCATATGCCGCTTTAAGATTTGCATATGTAATCGCGTTTCTTTTGCCGCTTAAAAGATGTATCCACCCGCCCAAGCTTCTGCCAATAGCCAAATTAACTTTCATCGGCATCACATGAAAAACAAGGTTGATACCTCTAACCAAAAATGACGCTATCAAGTCCAGCAATTAACCCCTCCTTTCCATCTATAAAATCAATACCGATTTTTAGAATAAACACTTTGTCTTCCAGATACGATAAATCTAAACTTTTAAGTTTTACGTAATCTTTTGCCGTTACAATTACTTTCTGGACTTTTTTATCACAAATTTCGGAATAAATCTTATCAACGTCTTTTTGGGTGTATTGATAATGATCCGGATAATCACGCCTAAAAGCAATAACCGCTCCTTGTTTTTTTAATAAAAACGCAAAATAATCAGGATCTCCTATTCCGCTAAAAACAGCTATTCGCAAACCGTTAACGATCTCCACCGGATACGACGCGCCTGTTACATCGGTAAAAGATAAAGGTCTATGGCAAACTAAAGCAACCGGGATATTCGGAAAGTCAGATGTTAACATTCCCTTAACGGCATTCTGCCGAGTTTCATCTATCATATCCGCTTTTGTCAGCACAAAAGCATCCGCTCTTTTTAGCGAAGAAACCGGTTCTCTTAAAATTCCGCGCGGAATCAAAGCCTTATTCCCAAACAAAGAAACACTATCAAGTACCAAAATATTGAAATCACGTCTTATTCTTCTGTGCTGAAAGCCGTCATCCAGAATAATAACGTCCTTTTTTTGAGAAACAGCCGCGGCCGCGGTTTTGACTCTGTCCTGACCGGTAAAAATAGAAACATCCGCAAGTTCATCCGCAAGCATCCGGTTTTCATCCTTACCGTATCCGCGGATAAGTATAGCGGGATTCCTGCCTTTTAACTGACAATACTCTGCTAAAAAAATCGCGAAAGGAGTTTTCCCTGTTCCTCCTAAAGTAATATTCCCTACGCTTATAACCGGAACGTTTATTTTAATTTGCCGTCTAATCCCAGCCTTATAAGATTTGTCTACAAATTTTACAGCGGCATAATAGATCCAGGACAAAACGCGCAAAACCCCTTTTATAAGATTATCAAAAAAACCTGCGGTTTCATCTTTCATAAGTTTTAAAATATACAATTTAAACAACGCCTCTATCTCCTTACCTCGGACTGAACCTCTCACTTTTTCAAATATTGCTTTATTTTTTCAACGGTTTTGACAATTGCACCTGAATTTTGTTCTATAACTTTTAAAGCGTTTTTAGACATTTCACGGCTTTTTCGCATGTCAGATAAAAATTCTTTTATTTTTATTTTAAGCTCTTGTTTGTTTTTTATTAAGCATGCAGCGTTATTTTCCAAAAATGTATCAGTTATCTTCCGAAAATTAAACATATTAGGCCCGAAAATAACGGTCTTTCCCCACCTTGCCGGTTCTATCGGATTCTGTCCGCCCTTTTTAACCAAACTGCCGCCTATAAAAACAATATCCGCGACACTATAAATATCAGCCAAATGCCCAATTGTATCTACTAGTACTATTTTATTCAAAACATTATTCTGATTGTTTCCTTTTAAAATTTCAGAAAACAGCAGGCACTTTAACCCGGCTTTTTCAATATCAGTCTGTATTTTTAACGTCCGTTCCACATGACGCGGCGCTATAATAAGCCGCAAATTGCTCCGTTCCGATTTTAAATCTTTATAAACATCAATAACATCAATTTCTTCAGGGAAATGAGTACTGCCCGCGACTATAACTTTATCTTCAGGATGAAACCCAAAACTATCAAGATTAAACCCTTTTCGTCCCAGAGAAAAAAGCCCTTCATCAAATTTCATGTTTCCGGAAACATATACTTTGTTTTTTGCCGCGCCCAGTTTTACAATTTTTTCAGCATCTTTATCCGTCTGCATACAAAAACAACTGACACATTTGAAAATATGCCTCATCACAAATTTTATGCGCATATAATTCGCGAACGACGAATCAGATATCCTGCCGTTCACCATTACAACCGGAACGTTTCTTACATATAATTCCCGTAACATATTCGGCCATAACTCGGTTTCAATCATAATATACGCTGACGGCTGTAATTTGGATACAACCTTAGCCGTAATAAAACTTAAATCTAACGGATAATAAAAAACCGCGTCAACAACATCATTAGCGGTTTTTAAAATCACATCATGGCCGGTTTGGGTTGTGGTTGAAATAATTATGGGTTTATCCGGAAAACATTTTTTCAGCTGCGCCGCCAGCTTAACACCTAAAACAGCTTCACCGACACTTACAGAATGTATCCACACAGGATTACGCAATCTTATAATTTTCTCAGGCAAAAACCCAAATTTTTCCAAAAATCCTCTATGGATTTTGCCTTTGAATACAAGATACGGAATATATAAAATACTAAAAAGTATAAAAAATAAATCATATAAAAATTTCATAATAGCTTTATCCCGCCTGAAAAGTCAGGCCCGCGGATGCGCTTTTGTATACATACTTTTAATTCTTTGTGAACCAAGATGCGTATAAATTTGGGTCGTTGACAAATTTTTGTGCCCCAACAGTTCCTGCACGCTTCTTAGATCCGCGCCGTTATTTATCATATGCGTAGCGAATGAGTGACGAATAGAATGGGGAGATATTTTTTGTTCTATACTGCATTTTTTAACATATTTATCAATAAGCCTTCTTACGCTTCTATCCGTAAGCCTGCCGCCAAACCTATTAAGAAACAATGCTTTCTCTTCCGCCGCGGAAAACGCCTGTTTTTCACGTATATAACGCCTCAAAACCAACTGAGCCTGCTGTCCAAGCAATGCGATACGTTCTTTTTTGCCTTTTCCTCTCACTTTTATAACGCCTGCTATAAAATCAATATTCTGAACATTAAGCCCGACTAATTCGCTCACTCTGATACCTGTTGAATATAAAACTTCTAAAATAGCCCGGTCCCTTATCCCCAAAAAAGTATCCTCAACCGGTGATGTAATAAGTTTTAAGGTCTTTTCAAGATCAAGAAATTCCGGGAGTTTTTTATCAAGTTTCGGAGTAAAAACACTGCCTGCCGGATTGTATTCTATATATTTTTCCCTGAAAAGAAATTTAAAAAAAGACCGTATTGCACCTAATTTTCTGACAATAGTACGCTTCGAGGAACCTTTTTGTTTTAATTCCGCCAAGAAACGCCTGATATCAAGATGTGTTACATCTTTTATATCTTTGTTGTGCAAAAAAACCAGCAGTTCTTTAAGATCTGACTGATAATTCCTCAAAGTATGGCCTGAGTAATTTTTTTCTATATCAAGATAATTGCTGAACTTTTCTATGTAACGCCTCACCGCTGTTTATTCCTCCTCAACGTAATCTGTCGCGCCGTTATCATTTTCTTCCGGCACAGGAAGTTTTTTTGTTGTGTAGGTACATTTCGGGTACTTTGTACATCCATAAAACATTCCGCGAGAAGATTTCCGTTCCACCAATTCTCCGTCACAATTCGATTCCGGACATTTAACCCCGGTTGTTATTGATTTAGCGTTTTTACATGTCGGAAAATCCGAACAGCTCAAAAATCTTCCGCGCCGTCCCCATTTTATGACCATAGGTTTCCCGCATTGATCACATATTTCCTTAGTTGTTACAACCTGTTTCTTAACATTCCGCATACGTTCTTTTGCTTCTTCGAGTTTTTTGGTAAACGGCGTATAAAAGTTTTTTAATACCGCTGCCCATTTAATCTTTCCATCCTCGACATTATCCAGTTCGGTTTCCATTTTCGCGGTAAACTCTTCGTCTACAACATCCGGAAAGTTTTCGAGAAGAAGACCGTTAACTAATTCACCTAACTCCGTAGGATGAAGAGCCTTGCCTTTACGCTGAATATAATTCCTGTTTATAATCGTACGGAGAATAGGCGCGTATGTTGAAGGCCGGCCTATACCTTTTTCTTCCAGAATTTTAACTAAAGAAGCGTCCGTATAACGCGCCGGGGGTTTTGTAAAATGCTGCTCCGGAATTAATTCCTTAAGATCAACAGCTTCTCCGGATTCAAGATCAGGTATTTCTGAAACGTTCTCAGCATCATCATCCGCGTATTTATAAACTTTTAAAAACCCGTCAAAAACAAGCTGGCTTCCGCCGGAGCGGAATCTATAATCTCCGGCATCAATATTTACCGTTAAAACGGAAAAAAGAGCATTTTCCATCTGGCTGGCAATAAACCGTTTCCAAATCAGGCTATAAAGTTTCAATTCATCAGGACTCAACTTTTGCACTATTTCGGCCGGAGGCCTCAAAGGAAGAGTAGGCCGTATTGCTTCATGCGCTTCCTGCGCTCTTTTTTTAGATTTATACTGCATTTGTTTTTTCGGATAATACTTTTCTCCGTATTCTTTCAATATATATTCCTTTGCGTCGCTCTTCGCATCCTCAGACACACGAACCGAATCCGTACGCATATACGTTATCAATCCCACACTTCCTTCCTCTCCCAAATCTATCCCTTCATAAAGGCTTTGAGCTATCCGCATTGTTTTGTTTGCAGAAAAATTTAATTTATTAAACGCGTCCTGCTGTAGAGCTGAAGTAATATACGGCGCTCTCGGATAACTCTTTTTATCTTTACGGCTAATATCCGCTACAATAAACTCTTGTTTTTCAATTTCTGAAACAATCTCTTTAACAGTCTTTTCCTCCGATATATTAATCTTTTCGCCTTTATATTTTATTAAGCGCGCATTAAATGCCGGTGAAACTTCATCCTTCTGGTTTTTCTTATTCAAAAGAGCTTCTATACTCCAATACTCCTCAGATTTAAACCGCCTTATTTCTTCTTCTCTTCTTACAATCAGCATAACAGCCACTGACTGCACACGTCCGGCGCTTAATCCTCTTGTTATTTTTCGCCATAAAAGCGGGCTTAAAGAATACCCTACAATTCTGTCTAAAATCCGTCTCGCCTGCTGGGCATTTACTTTGTTCATATCCAGTTCACCCGGATTCTCAAACGCGGCTCTAACCGCCTTCTCGGTTATTTCTTCAAAACTTACCCGATATATATCAATGTCCTTCTTCGCAAGATAGTTCTTAAGATGCCAACAAATCGCTTCGCCCTCTCTGTCAGGGTCAGCAGCAAGATATATTGCAGTAGCATCTTTTGCTTCTTTTTTAAGACTGCTCAAATATTTTTTCCGACCTTTCATAACCATATACTCAGGTTTAAACCCGTCTTCAAAATCAATGCCCATTCTATCCACAGGCAAATCAATAATATGTCCCATGCTTGCCAGCACCTTAAAATTTTTTCCCAATATTTTATTTATGGTTTTTGATTTTGCAGGTGATTCCACAATTACTAAAAATTTTGACTGCTTTTTTTTAGTTTTAGTTGTTTTCTTTTTAACCGTCATAAACTTTCATCCTTTTTTTTGATACTCTTTCTTTTGTCAAAACAAAATATTTCCCCGGAAGTTCTTTTACCAACCCCTTCATCTGCATTTTGAGTAATGCCGCAAAAATTCTTCCGGAATCTAAGTTAGCCTGATCTATAATATCATCAATATGCGCGTTTTTTACAAGACTGATTAATCCCAAAACTGTACGTTCTTCATTATCTAATTTGCAGATAATTTCCGCGTCAGATGATTTATTTTCTTTCTTCTCAGGGCTTTCTGTCCCCTCTACTTTTTCCAAATTAAGCTCATTAAGAATATCTTCGGCTGACATTACAAGTTTAGCTCCGTCTTGTATAAGCTTATTAGCACCATTGGACGAATAAGAATCAGCACGGCCGGGTACGGCAAAAACTTCCCGGCCTTGTTCAAGAGCAAGATTTGCGGTTATCATAGCCCCGCTTCTTTCTGCCGCTTCAACAACCACAACCGCTTTAACCAACCCGCTGATTATTCTATTACGCCTTGGGAAATTCTGCCGTAAAGGACTGGTTTCTGAACTGTATTCAGTGATAACCGCGCCATTCCGGCATATTTCTTTAATCAAAGGCTTTGCCTCAACAGGATAAACATGCCTAAACCCGCTTCCCATAACCGCAATTGTACGTCCATCGGCTTTAAGCGCTCCTCTATGCGCCGCAGTATCTATCCCTCTTGCCATACCGCTTACTACGGTTATTCCTTTCTTTGCAAGGCCATAGGCTAAACTTTCCGCCATTTGCATACCATACAATGAACACCGGCGTGACCCAACTATAGCAACAGCATTAATATCCGTATTTAAAAAATCTCCTTTATAATAAAAAACCGCCGGGGGATCATATATATTTTTTAAATTACACGGATAATTCTTATCCTTTAAACAAAAAACTGAAATTCCATCTTTTTGAATATACCTCAGTTCCCTTTTATATTCGTCCGTATGTTTTACCTTTTTTATTTTATCAATAATTCCTGAGTTTGATATAATTTTTGAGAGTTCAAAATCCGACATTAAAAAAATATCTTCCACCGCGGGAACTTTATTCATAATTGATAAAATTCTTCTCGGCCCAAGACCGTCAATAAAGCTAAGAGCCATCAGCTCACAACATACGGAATTCAATAATTCTCCCTTATTTCTCCGTTTTTTAACATTTCTAAAAACACATCAGTAATTGCAGGGTCTAATTTCCGCCCTTTTTCACTTTTCATAATTTCTACGGCATCTTCATGCGAAAACCCTCTACGGTAAGGCCTATCCGCTGTCAAAGCTTCATAAATATCCGCCACTCCCAAAACCCTCGCTTCCAAGGGGATATCGTCCCCTTCAAGCCCTTCAGGATAACCTGTCCCGTCATAATTTTCATGATGGTTGGCCATAATCGGAATAATATCTCTTAAAAAATACACAAGGTGTATCATTTCCGAGCCCCATCGCGGGTGGTTTTTTATTTGTTCAAATTCTTCGCCGTTTAATTTACCTTTTTTAAACAATATCTTTTCATCAACAGCCAGTTTTCCAAGATCATGAAGAAGCGACGCTACTTTAAGTTTTTCAATACCTTCCTGGGGAAGATTAAGCTTTTTTGCCAATGAAACCGCAAAAATCATAACCCTTGTCGCGTGTTTTGCAGTACCAGGTTCACTTACTTCAGCGGCGGAAAAAAGCGCCTCAACAACTTCAGCGTACACCGTATTAAGCGTCACTTTCGTATTTTTGTAGACCTTTACCATTTTCTGCCCGGAAGGTTTAGTCGTTTCCTTGCCGATAAACGTGTACAGCATTGTGCGTTGTTCTTCCAAAGGAATAGCTATCCAGCATAAATATTTTTTTGTTTTTTTTGAATTCGAAACCGGAGTATCAAACCTGCCTAGCATTTTTTTTGATTTTATATCATCAAAAACTTTTTTCACTAAAGCTCTCTGCCCTTTTGGTATAACGTTCTCTATCCAGCTCTTACCAAGAATATCATCTTTTCCGAAACTGAAAAAATCCAGATACTTTTCATTCGCAAATATTACTTTTCCTTCTCTATCCGTGACCATTACTGAAGCATCGACGTTTTGAAGAAGTTTTTCAAAAAACAGCCCCCATAAGACAGTCTGCTTCTTCATTTTGTTATTTTCACGGTTTTTTTCTTCCTGCTCCATCGAACCCTCACTTTCGTTTTTGCGTTACAGCCTTCCTACCCCTTCGGATTTTTATCAGCTACAATCAACTCGATCTTTTTTATTACTGCATCCAAATCTAAATTTGTCGTATCAATATGAAAATCAGCTTTTTCATAAAACGGACGCCTGTGTTCTAATAGTTCTTCGATTTTTTTCATAGGGTTCTCTACATTTAAAAGCGGCCTATGCGCATATTTTTTTGTCCTTTCATAAATCACTTTTGGATCAGTCCACAGGCAGATCACAAACCCGTTATTTTTTAGGTTCAGCATATTTTCATGATCCAGAACTACACCGCCGCCGGCATCTACTATTTGGTCTGATTTGCCGGATATTTCCTTAACCAGTTTTTTTTCTATTATTCTGAAATATGCTTCGCCGTGATCTTTAAAAATATCGCTGATCTTTTTACCTTCCTGAAGTTCAATCAATTCATCCAGATCAACCCGCGTCTTTTTTAAACGCTCCGCCAGCGCTTTAGAAACAATCGTTTTTCCCGTACCCATAAACCCTACAAGAACAATATTTTTCATAATATTTGCGTTACACTTTTTACGCCACACGTTACACATATATTATCCGCCCCTCCTAACAAAAGAAGAGATCTTCTGAAATATGTTTCATGCAGCACATTTAAAATGTTTTACATTTCCTTTAACTGTTTAATATATGCGTTGTAATTACGGCAAATCTCTGTCATTGAATCTCCGCCGAATTTATCTAAAAAGGCCGCGCCTATTCCAAACGCCGTCATGGATTCCGCCACTACCCCGCAAGCTGCAACAGCCGTAACATCCGACCTTTCAGTTGCGGCCCTGGATTCCTTTTTCGTGTCAATATTAACTGACTTCAGCGAATTTTTTAAAGTTGCTATGGGCTTCATAAACCCGGTAATTCTAACGGGCATACCATTCGTCATACCGCCTTCAATCCCGCCGGCATTATTAGTTACTCTGTTAAACATTTTTCCGTTCCTATCATATCCAATCGCATCATGCGTCTTTGACCCGCTTTTAGCAGCACACTCAATACCTTCACCTATTGAAACAGCTTTTACCGCGGGAATCGACACAATTAAACGCGCCAACTCCGCGTCTAACCTTTTATCCCATTGGGTGTAACTGCCAAGCCCCGGAGGGACTCCGACAGCGATAACATCAAAAGAACCGCCAAGAGTATCTCCCTGCTTTTTTGCTGCATCAATCTCTTTACACATTTTTTTCTCAGCGTTTTTATCCGCGCATCGTAATGGAGATTCAGCAGCATCGGTAAGGCCGGCTATTTCATCAAACGAGAGATGTTCTGTACTCGCCTTAACTTTCCCTATCATGGTTACATGACTTAAAATTTTTATACCAAACTCTCTCAAAAACAATTTAATAACCGCTCCCGCAGCTACCCGGGCGGCAGTTTCACGCGCGCTAGCGCGTTCAAGAACATCCCTGGCATCTTTAAGGTGATATTTCTGCATGCCTGCTAAATCCGCGTGTCCCGGCCGCGGACATTTAACATCCGGTAAATCATCAATTTTAAAATCGTTATTAATAATTTGTATGGCCATAGGACTACCGATAGTTATACCTTTACGGATACCGGACAATATCTCCACATTCTTTCCGCAATCAGTTTCTATTGCCATACGCGCGCCTCTGCCGTAACCACACATCCTTTTATACAGTTCATCCCATATAAACTTTACGGCTTTTTTATCAACAACAAGTCCGGCCGGCACGCCATCAATAAGAGCTATTAAAGATTTACCGTGAGATTCTCCCGCGGTCATATATCTTAACATTATAATCCCCCTCTACTTTGTCTGATTACTCGCTTTAATTCCGTAAATACACTGAACAAATTATTTTTATTTACATTAAAAACAAATAACGCAATATTTTATCTCCATAAAGTAAACTTATTACTGCCCCTATTGAAAGATACGGCCCATAAGGAATTATTTCTCTGCGAAACCGGATTTTCATAAAAATACCAACAACAGATCCCATTACAGGCGCTAAAAAAAACGTTAAAATAACAAGTTTCCATCCTAAGAACGCGCCTATCATAGCCATTAATTTCACATCTCCGCCGCCAAGCGCTTCTTTCCTGAAAATCAATTCACCCAAAGCACCTAAAAGAAACATACTTCCACCGCCGGCAAGAACTCCTATGGCTGAATTTAAACAAGATTTCAGATGCGTCGCGGAACCGTCAAGTTTAAAAACCGTCATAAGAACAAACCCGATAAAAATCCCGGGAAGGCTTATAACATCCGGAATCTCCTGATGCTCAATATCAATGAAAGTTATCGTAATAAGAGCGCATATCAAGAACCAATATATAAAAAAAGACGCGCTAACCGAAAAATAAAACAATAAAGCTACACCACTAAGCGCGGTTATTAATTCAACAAAAAAATACCTCACTGGTATAGGATTCTTACAATAACGGCATTTGCCTAGCAAAATCAAAAAACTGACCAAAGGAACATTATCAAACCATTTAATCGGATGCTCGCAATGCGGGCAAAAAGAACGCGGCCGGACAATGGATTTCCCTAAAGGTAACCTGTAAATACACACGTTTAAAAAACTGCCAATAATCGCGCCAAAAATAAAAACAATAAGGTTTTCCATTTAGGCCTTTCGTTTTGCGAGTCCTTTGAGAGCCGCCTCTTTCATAACTTCGATTACTTCATGTAATTCATAACGTGATTCCGTCCAAAGAGTAAACGCATGCGCACCCTGCGCCACTAACATACCAAGCCCGCCGGACGCTTTAAGCCCTTTCACTTTTGCCGCTTTAACAAGTTCTGTTTCCCTGGCATAAACCAGATCATATACCGTCATGCCTGGCTTTAACCATTCCGAGGGAATCGGCATGGGGTCACCTTCATGTGTCCCAAGCGGCGTAGTATTTACAATTAAATCACAACTCTTGACTATATTTTCTCGCTCAGCTTGCGCAATAATATGCAATATATCAGGAATCTCTTCAGGAAACACATTTCCCGCATTTTCAAAGTTCGTTTTTAAAGTATCTGTTTTGACTTTTTCTGGATCATATACGTAAATATTCTTGGGTTTTCTCGGCTGAAAAGCCAAAATAAAACATACCGCGTGACTCCCTCCCCCAGCGCCTGCTACAAAAACGTTCTCATCTCCTTGCCGTGAACCATATCCCGCATCTACGCTTATAGATGTAATAAAGCCAGGAGCATCCGTATTATAACCTTTAAGCCTTCCATTATTTATCGTTATGGTATTAACAGCTCCTGTCATTTTTGCCAAAGCTTCAAATCCATCCGAGCTTTTAGAAAAATCTTCTTCCAACATTTTTTTAACATCTAATTTATACGGCTGGGTAACATTGAGTCCACTGACTTTACCGGTTAAAACTTCTGTTTCAAAAAATGTTTTTAATTCGTCAGGTTCTTTATCAAAAATTACGTATTCAGCAGGAATATTGAAATGTTTAAACGCGGCATTATGCATGGCAGGGGATAAAGAATAACTTATATTTCTTCCTAAAAGCCCATACAATTTTTTGTTTTTTGAATTTTGCGTCATAATAAAATTTTGTTAAACGCAACGCAAGAGGTAGACCTCTTCCCTACGGGCGTTTTCTCTGTCTCAAGCTGAACCGGTTAACGGCATTCACATAAGCCAGAACACTTGCCTCAATCACATCCGTACTTGAAGCTCTGCCTGTCACAACTTCATTTCCGAACGCGACCTTCACACTGGCTTCACCTAACGCATCTTTACCGCTTGTAACGGCGCTAACTTTATAATCAACAAGCTTCCCCTTAAGGCCGATGGCTTTATCAATTGTCTTGAAACACGCGTCTATGGGGCCATCACCGGTTGAACTAGCGCTTAACATATCCTTCTTTTTCTTCAATTCAACATTTGCCAACGGGTTTATCGTGTTTCCGCTTGTTACCTGAAAATTAATAAGCTTGTATTCTTCCTGCACCATTGAAAGCTCGTCTTCAACAATTACAGCAAGATCTTCATCAAATATTTTACTCTTCTTGTCAGCCAGCACTTTAAATCTCATAAACGCCTGATCAAGTTCGTTGTCTGAAAGCATATACCCTAGATTCTTCAAACGTTCTGAAAAAGCATGCCTGCCTGAAAGCTTTCCCAGAACAAGTTTACTTCCCTCAAATCCGACATCCTGCGGACGGATAATTTCATATGTATCACGCCGCTTTAAAACACCGTCCTGATGAATACCCGACTCATGGCTAAACGCGTTTTCTCCTATAATAGCTTTGTTCGGCTGAACAGTAATCCCGGTTAATCTGCTAACAAGCCGGCTTGTCTTATAAAGCTGTTTGGTTTTTATGTTTGTCATAATGTCACCAAAGATATCTTTACGCATTTTAAGCGCCATAACTATCTCTTCTAATGAAGCGTTTCCGGCTCTTTCACCAAGACCGTTAATAGTACATTCCACCTGCCTTGCTCCATTTAAAACTGCCGCCAAAGAATTGCTCACACCAAGCCCCAAATCGTTATGGCAATGGACGCTTATTACAGCTTTATTAATATTCGGCACTGAATTTTTCAATCCTTTTATCACGGCACCAAACTCTTCCGGCACTGAATACCCGACTGTATCAGGGATATTCACGGTTTTTGCTCCCGCTTTTATTACAGCTTCCACAACTTGAGATAAAAAGTCCGGTTCTGTACGGGAAGCGTCTTCCGGAGAAAATTCTACATCGGAAAATTTTTTCCGCGCGTATTTTACCGCTTCGATTGAAGTATTCAAAATTTCATCTTTTGCTTTGCGAAGTTTATATTTTCGATGTATGGCAGAAGTCGCAAGAAAAACATGAACTCTTCCCTGCCGCGCTTTTTTAAGAGCTTCATACGCATCATCAATATCTTTTTTGGTAGCTCTTGCCAATCCGCAAATTACCGCGCCCTTAATATGTTTACTAACGGTTTTTACAGCTTCCAAATCGCCCGGGCTTGTACGGGGAAACCCGGCTTCAATAACATCAACACCCAGTTTTTCAAGCTGGAAAGCTATTTTAAGTTTCTCATTTGCCGTAAGGCTGGCTCCGGGAGTCTGCTCGCCATCTCTTAAAGTTGTATCAAAAATAATAAGTCTATCTTTTCCCATGATTTTCCCTTTTATTGGGGTCAGACTTCGAAAATAGATCCTATTTTCGATTTTCGAAGTCTGACCCCTTGTGTCTTCTATTCCATCCACGGCATCATACCGCGAAGTTCAGTTCCTACTTTTTCTATTTTATGTCCGGTTTCTTCCTGCGTTATTTTATTGTAATTCGGACGGCCGTTCTCATTTTCCTTAATCCACTCATCGGCAAAACTGCCTGACTGAATCTCACTAAGAATTTTTTTCATTTCTTCACGCGTATGCTGATCAATAATTCTTTTACCTCTTGTTATATCCCCATATTCTGCTGTATCGGAAACCCTTTTACGCATCCCGGAGATACCATATTTATAAATAAGATCCGTAATAAGCTTAAGTTCATGGAGACATTCAAAATAAGCTATTTCCGGTTGATATCCCGCATCCACAAGTGTATCAAACCCGGCTTTTATAAGTTCTGACGCACCTCCGCAAAGTACGGCCTGTTCTCCGAAAAGATCAGTCTCTGTTTCCTCTTTAAACGTGGTTTCTATAACACCGGCTCTTGTTCCGCCTAGCCCTTTAGCATAAGCAAGAGCTTTATCTCTGGCTTTCCCGCTAAAATCCTGGTATACCGCTATAAGACAAGGAACGCCTTTACCTTGTTCATACATTTCACGGACTAAAGCTCCGGGGCCTTTTGGGGCAACCATAAAAACGTCCACGTTTTTCGGAGGTACTATTTGTTTAAAATGAATATTAAAACCATGTGAAAAAACAAGCGCGTCTCCTTCTTTTAAATTCGCTTCTATGGCATTTTTATATACCGCGCCCTGCACATGATCTTGTGTTAAAATTTGTATAATATCAGCGGCCTTCGCCGCATCAGCCGCTGAAAATACTTCAAATCCGTCTTTTTTCGCCTGGCCATGGTTTGGAGTTCCTTCCAGCTCGCTAACTAAAACTTCAATACCGCTATCACGTAGATTCAAAGCTTGCCCGCGGCCTTGTATTCCATAACCAATTATCGCGACTTTAAGTCCTTTTATCACGTTTAAATCCGCATCATTATCATAATACATTTTTGCCATTACATTTCCTCCTTATTTGATTTAACAGCTATTTTACCCGTTCTGACAATTTCAAGAATACCGTAAGGCCGCAAAAGCTCAATCAGAGTTTTGATTTTATGTTCGTCTCCGGATTCTTCTACTGTAAGAAATTTTTTTCCGATATCAATTATTTCCGCGCTGGTTGAATCCACAACCTGCACTATTTTCTCCCGCACTTTGGTATTCTCAGCTTTAATTTTGATAAGTATTAATTCCCGGTCAACATACTCTCCGCCTGTAAGATCCTGCACTTTGATTACTTCTATCAGTTTGTTAAGTTGTTTTTTTACCTGCTCAAAAATTTTCTCGTCTGCTTCAACAACTATAGTCATACGTGAAACATCAGGATCTTCAGTTTCACCTACAGCCAAAGAATCAATATTAAAGCCTCTAGCGCTAAAAAGTCCCGCAACTCTGGCTAAAACACCAAATTTGTTTTCAACTAAAGCCGCAACAACAAATTTTGACATAACTTTTCTCCTTAAATTTGCGTTGCACTTAACGTGCAACGTGTCGCGTGTAACTTGCAACGCTATAATTATTTCACGCCAATCCATGCATCATCTTGCTGATAGATTCGCCTGCCGGAACCATGGGAAAAACGTTTTCTTCTCTTTCGATTATAAAATCCAACAGCACTGTGCCTTTTGTTTTTAAAGCCATTTTAAGAGCTTTTTTAACTTCATCCTTTTTTGTTACCCGAATCCCCTTGGCTCCATAGCTTTCAGCTAATTTCACAAAATCAGGACATGTCGTACTTAAATTTTGCGTTAAACTCGTAAACGCGTATCTTTTATCATAAAAAAGTTCCTGCCATTGACGCACCATACCAAGATATCCATTATTCAGGATAACTATTTTAACAGGTATTTTTTCCATTACCGATAACGCCAGTTCTTGTATATTCATCTGAATACTGCCGTCTCCCGCTATATCAAATACAACAGCTTCGGGCCGGCCTATTTTTGCCCCGATTGCCGCCGGGAACCCATACCCCATAGTTCCCAACCCTCCGCTGGAAATCCATGTACGAGGTTTTGTATACGTATAATACTGTGCAGCCCACATCTGGTTTTGCCCCACCTCTGTACAAATTATAACATCCTCACCTTTGGTCAATTTGTACATTTCTTCAATAATAAACTGCGGACGCAGTTTATTATCATCTTTGTATCTTAACGGGATTTGCTTTTTCCAGGTGGAAATCTTTTTATGCCATTCGGCAAAATCAGTTTTTTCGGATAAATTTTGCAATTCTTTAAGGATTTCCTTCGCGTCTCCAATAACAGGAATATCTACCTGCACATTTTTACTTACACTCGCCGGATCAATATCAATATGCGCGATTATAGCATTAGGCGCAAATGTATCAATTCTGCCAGTTACTCTGTCGTCAAACCTGGCCCCGACAGCAATAATAAGATCTGCTTCCTGCACAGCATGATTAGCGTAAGCAGTACCATGCATACCAAGCATGCCCAGACTTAAAGAATCATCTTCAGGAAAACCGCCAAGCCCCATTAAAGTTGTGGTTACCGGAATATTTGTTTTCCGCGCGAAAGCAGTAAGATTCTTACTTGCACCGGAAAGAATAATTCCTCCGCCTGCATAAATAACAGGTTTTTTACATTTATTAATAGCCTTTATAATTTTTTTAATCTGGCCAATGTGCCCTTTGTATGTCGGGTTATAACCTTTTAATGCAACTGTTTTCGGATATTTAAACTCCGCGGTCTGAAGCTGTACGTCTACCGGCAAATCTATCAGAACAGGACCCGGCCGCCCGGTTCTTGCTATATGAAAAGCCTCTTTAACAACCTGTGCCAGCTCTTTAACGTCTTTAACAAGATAATTGTGTTTTGTAATTGGACGAGTTATTCCAACCATATCAGCTTCCTGAAAATCGTCATTACCGATAAGCGCGGAATTAACCTGTCCGGTAATAGCAACTATCGGAATAGAATCCATGTTCGCTGTCGCAATACCAGTAACCAGATTAGTCGCACCAGGGCCTGATGTCGCAATACAAACGCCTACCTTTCCCGTAGCCCGAGCATACCCATCTGCCGCGTGTACCGCACCTTGTTCATGGCGGGTTAAATGAAATTTAATATCTTTTTCACTGTAAAACTTATCAGTCAAAGGTATAACTGACCCCCCGGGATAACCAAAAACATGTTTAACTTCTTCAGCTTTAAGGCTTTGTATCAATATTTCAGCACCGGTAATTTTATTCATTTTATTCCCCTTATCCGGCCTTTTGGACAATTCGACCCAATAGGCAATTGAATAGAAAATAATAATATTTTCTTTTATAATATTATAATATACTAAAAACTACATCAAAGAAAAAGTATAACACATTGAAAAGCTTTGTCAACTAGGTTTTAGTTTTTAAATTCATCTCTTAAACCAAACACCTGTTTCTCAATAGAAATATGCTTTTGAATAAAACTCGTTAAAACTAACGTGTATAAACCCGCGGCACCCTGTCTGTTATTGCAGATAAAATCTCATACGGTATGGTTCCGGCCAATTTTGCTATCTTTTCGATATTAACCTCAGAATTAGCCTGTCTTCCGACCAAAACCACCTCATCTCCTTCCTGAACATTTTTGATATGACCAACGTCCAAAAGGGTCTGATCCATTGTAACCATACCCACAATCCTAACGTATTGCTCTTTAATTAAAGCTTCTGCCTTATTTGAAAGGATTCGTCCATAGCCGTCAGCATACCCGATGGGAATTGTAGCAATCTTTGTCCATTTCTGAGTTATATAGGTTCTTCCATAACTTATCGCTCTGCCGGGCGGGGTTTCTTTCAAATGTACTATTTTGGTTTTTAAGCTCATAACCGGACTAAGTTTAAGTTCTTTGCGAAAATCTTCTTTCGGATACACTCCATAAAGCAAAATCCCAGGACGTACCATATTTAAATGTGACGATTTCCAATCAACTACCGCTATACTATTCGCAGCATGCCTGTATTTTACAGAAATGCCTTCGTTCTTCTTCAAATCTTCTAAAACTTTATCAAAAGACTCTATTTGTAATTGTGTTACCATTTTATCTCTCGCGGCAGAAGAAAAATGCGTGTATATCCCTTCAATTTCAATCTTTTTCGTTAAAAATACTTCCCGAATAAAAGGGACTGCTTCCTCATGCCATATCCCAATTCTTCCCATTCCTGTATCTATTTTGATATGCACTTTAGGACACGCGCCCATTTCAGCCGCAATATCCGTAAAAATTCGTAAAAGCGCACGGCTGCATAAAGTAAGCGTAATATTATACTTTACAGCCGCCTTTGCCTCTTCTTTAAGTACAGCTCCTAAAACTAAAATAGGCACGGAAATTCCGGCGCTTCTCAAAGTTAACGCTTCATCTACCGTCGCTACTCCTAAATAATCCACACCGTCTTCCACCAAAGCTTTGCTGACAGGACATATACCGTGTCCATAAGCATTAGCTTTAACTACCGCAAGAATGCTAACCTTATCATCAAGAAAACCCCGTATACAATTTAAATTGTACTTAACGGCACTTAAATTTATTTCCGCCCATGTGGGCCTGTAACTTGTCATCAAAGCCTTCTTTTACCATCTAGCATCAACGATTTACGATTGCGGAAGGATGCCCCTCGGGTATCCTCGGGATTCCCTTCGGTCACAAGGCCCTCCCCCACGACATTTTTGCATCAACCATTAACTATATTACATTCCTTTTCATGCAAATATAAAGGTTCTATATTTTCATGGCTATCTGTCTTTTTTAAAGATTTTTTCAGGCCTATACGCGCGATATCAACGGCCTTAGGATACCAATCTACATCCTCGGAATAATCCGCAAAAGAACACGAATCCAGTTCTTTTTTATATTTTTTCACGCCATCTCCGAAAAAAAACAAATTCTGTTTTAACCCTTTTAAGAAATCTTCGGGTTTTGATAATATATAACCTGAAACAAGTTTAACGTCTGTCTTAAAACAATCATAAATACATGTATATATTTTATTTTTTCTTGCGTCTAAAAAAGGCGCTATTAATTTATGCTTCTTTTCAACTGCAAAACTTTTCGATACATTCATTGCCATGGCATCCACTGTCGGGACAACAACTGCTTTAGCCGAAACCACCGTTAAAAAACCTTTAACCGTTGCCATAGCAACACGTAATCCAGTAAAAGAGCCGGGCCCGGATCCGACACATATTAAATCCAAATCCTGCATCGTCCAGTTAAGATCATCCAGCATATCTTTAATTTTTCCGGTTAAAATCTCACTATGCCGGATTCCCACATCTTTATGATACGTTTTTTCCGGTTTATTATTCTCTACACATGCTATTGTTAAAAATTTTGTTGAGGTATCAAATGCTAATACTTTCATCATTCTCTCTTTATATTTTTTCAATAAGCTTTCTTTTTTATCAGGTCCAGGCATGCCTGGACCCTACAATCTAAAAACAGCTGTTATTAATTATAGTTTCGCAATAATTCCCTTAAATTTGCCGCCTATCGCACGAAAACTCAAGAGCCTCTTTTGTTGCGGCCCGTATTTGATAGTTATTTCCAAATACTGCTCTGGCAAAACTTCTTTTATCTTGTCTGCCCATTCAACCACAGTTATACCGCGTCCATAAAAATAACGCTTATAATCCAACGTCTCGCAAAAACTTCTTAAATCTATACGATAAACGTCGAAATGATATAAATTCTTTTGCCCTTCATATTCTTTTACAATAACAAATGACGGGCTATTAACATACAACGGGTTTTTCACTCCAAGCCCTTTTGCTAATCCTTTAACAAAAACTGTTTTACCTGTCCCCAATTCTCCGATAAGAGCAACTAAATCTCCTGTTTTTAATTGTTTTGCTATTTTTTTCCCCAGCTTCATGGTTTCTTCAGGAGAACTGGTAGTAATGCTTCTGATATTTTCCATTGAACAGCCTCTTTAATAATTATTACATGTGTCTGTATCCAAGTGCTTTGAGCGATACTATCCGCCCTTCTTTTCGCACTAATATACACCCTTCTTTTTTGCCTGTTATTTCGCCGATTACACAATATCCGGCTTTATGCTTTTCCGGGCTTAAAAACAATTTTTTAACTTCGCTTGGCACCATTGTAAACAAAAGTTCAAAACTTTCGCCGTAATACAAAGCATCTTCCAATGAAAGATTTGCTGAAAGAGAAATGGCATCCTGATATATTATAGCACCTGTCTTACTTTCAGCACATAAACGATTCAAATCCACAGCAATACCATCCGACACATCTATCATTGACGTAATTTTGAAGTTCCCGGAAAGAAATTGCGCTTCTTTAACGCGCGGATCAAAAGTTAAATGTTCTTTTTTTCCATCTCGAACCGGACCGGTAATTAATATAAGATCTCCCTTTTTCGCTCCGTTACGGCGGATTAACCTTTTCTTCTCCACAACACCTAAGATTGATACATCTATCACAAGCCGCTCTGAACCATTTGTATCCCCCCCCACAACAAACACACCATACCTTCTGCACATATTAAATATACCGTCATATATCCTGATTAACTTCTTTTTCGTAAAACCTCGCGGAACACCTATATTTACAGTAATGTATTTAGGGACACCTCCCATTGCCGCAATATCACTAATATTAACCGCAACAACTTTACGGCCGATGTTTTCCAATGAATCATTTTTTAACATAAAATGAGTCCCCTCAACTATCATATCAGTCGCCCATAAAAGATACTGCCTATCATCATATTCAAGAACAGCCGCATCATCCCCTATCCCGGCAATAATGCCTTTTCCGGGTTTTGATGCCCGCTGTTTTATATATTCAATAAATTTTAATTCTTTCATAAGATTTTAACCCCACCTGCATAACACGTTTCCCGCTCGCACCTCTGGATGCCCACACCTGTTCGGTAAAAATATCTTCTTTGCCATCGTAAGGGGCAGGCATGCCTGCCCCCTACAGCCAGTCTCATAATCCTGCCGAAGACCTACGCTGAGAACTCCAGAATTACCAAGTATATTTACTCTCTTCATAAAAGCCATTCGAACAACTATGTGCCGAAACAGACAAAAATGTCTTGCACATTATTTAATCATTTCTGTTATTTTCTTTTTATTTGGTTTTTTAATTATACCCTTTTCCGTAATTATTACTGTAATTAATTTTGCCGGCGTCACATCAAACGCCGGATTCTTTACTTGTATATCCTTAACCGTAACATATCTTCCATTGATTTTTTTTACTTCAGAACCGCACCTTTCTTCTATCAGAATTTCCTTGCCCGAACCAATAGAAAGGTCAAATGTCGAAACCGGCGCGGCAACATAAAAAGGAACATTGTGATAATTCGCGGATACGGCAAGACTGTACGTCCCTATCTTATTGGCAGTATCTCCGTTTCGCGCTATACGATCCGCACCGACAATCACTGCGTCTACTTCTCCTTTAGCCATAAGCGCTGCCGCCATATTATCACAGATTAAAACCGCAGGTACTTTTGCTTTTGTAAGTTCCCATGCTGTTAAACGCGCGCCCTGCAGCCAGGGACGGGTTTCATCAACAAAAACCCTGTAAATCTTTTTCTTTGCCGCAAAAATCACCCCAAGCGCGGTTCCATAACCCGAAGTCGCCAATCCTCCGGCATTACAATGCGTAAGAACCGATGACTTATTTTTAATAAGTTTCGCGCCGAATTGGCCAATCGCCCGGCAAATATTCCAATCCTCTTTCAATATTAAATGGGCTTCTTTTAACATTAATTTTTTTATCTCAGAAACCGGTTTTTGCTTGTTTTTTTTCGCAAGAAACGCGGCGCGCTCTAAAGCCCAAAAAAGGTTTCGAGCCGTAGGCCGCGCTGATCCTAAATATCTTGAACATTTATCAATTTCTTTTTTAAAAATTTGGAAGTTTTTTGTTTTGCTGCCTCTCACCCCTAGATATAATCCATAAGCACCGGCTATTCCGATCGCGGGAGCGCCTCTAAGCTTCATATCCTTTATCGCGAACCACATATCCTTAATTGTCCGGCAAACAACATATTTTTCCTTTAGAGGAAGTAACCTTTGGTCAATCAATTCAACGTTATCATTCTTCCATCTTATTGTTTCATACTTCATCATGCCCCTTTAATTAAATTTAAGATTTACGCTAAGTCCCGATACAACGCATAAGAAAAACCAATATCACCATAGCAACGTTATGCATAACATGCACTGTAATCGAAGCCGTTAAAGACCCTGTTTTTTCATATAAATACGCAAGCAGTAGGCCTAACGCCATTATCGGCAAAAACCCTACCGCATGGGCATGTAAAAGTGCAAACACCGCTGATGTAATTACCATTGCCCCCCAAATACCTACACCCTTCTTTATTGCCGAATACATAAACCCCCTGAAAAAGGTTTCCTCCGCAATCGGCCCAAAAATTCCGGCAAAAAGTGTTGAGAAGAACAGTACCGTTAAATTATTTTCTTTAACAAAAATCTGCACGATAGGCTGCACCTGGGGCTTGTAATGAAAAAGTTCAGTAACAAAAAAAGTCCCTGTCATTATCAGCGCAAGAATCGGCCCTAAAGCAATATACCCGACAACAGCATAAAATATGCTTTTCATAAAACTTTTAGACGTAAGGCCTACTGTTTCAATATTCTGTTTATATTTTTTCATCACAAAATATAATACAACACTTATACCCGTTACATTCATAACCATTGTGTTAAAAATCATACGAAAATTTTCATTATTAACTATCGGAAAAATCTTTGATCCCGCGCCTTGCACGATTAAAAACACATATCCAAAAGACATGAATATCAGAATCACCCGAACAACATCGCTAAAATTCCAGGAAGGTTCCTTTTGATGAACGACACATATATCTATTGCTTTTTTTCTTATCCATTGCCGCAAAAAATACACGTCAACGATCAGCCCGGCAAACAATACAAACAATAAAGTGAAATTAAACATTGCAAGAAAAAAATACAATAAAGGATTTTGTTTTGCTACAACGTCTAATTTGTCCTGACGCGCCTTTATATCGTCTTTATAGGAACTTATTTTGCACTGCGCATTAATAACTTCAGGTTTTTCATTTGAAAATTTTCC
>JBDRLO010000070.1:0-2455 GCA_043812935.1 Candidatus Omnitrophota bacterium | reverse complement strand
AATTACTTTGCCTTTGTTCTCGTTCACCGGCATTGTGGTGTCTTTAAGTATTAACTGATATCTTAATCTGTTCAAACTTCTGTCATCCGTAGCCTGGTGAAGAACAACTTGTTCGCCCTTATCGGTGATTAACCTAGTCCTCACTAGTTCCCCTGCTTTTGAAACAGTGAAAATTGAGGTATACTTCATGTCTTCTTCTGTCTGACCCCGTTCAGTAACAATAAGGCTTCCGTCTTTTTGGTCTTCATATGCAAACTCGGAATAAGATCCGTCCGAACTTACAGAAGTCCACATCTTCCATTCATCGCTTATTTCACCTGTCCGTGGGTTTCGCCTACCCTGATAAACGGCAGACACATTTTTAAGTGTACCGTCAGACTTAAATTCCTGGGCTATGACCGTTACGTTTGCTTTTTGCGGGTCTTTACCTGTATCATCGTACCGGCTATACACGGTATAAGTATTTTCTATGGGGTTATAGTCTATCTTTCGCGCGTTGACCATATACCTATTGTCTTTAGCAGAATCACGAATTTCATGAACATAATAAACCTTTTTGCCCTGAGGTTCATAAATTGACCGGCCCGGATCGTCTATCATAGATTCTTTAAGTTCAGGCATACTGAACAAGGTTTTCATTACCTCTTCCGGGGTTTTATCTTTCAGGTTTTTCACATCCTGCTTAGTTGGATACGCGGCCAAAACGTTCATAAATTTCTGCCAAATGGCTTCCGAACCTGTTTGTTCAAATTCTTTCTCAACTTCTTTAACAGCCCACGCTTGGCGTTGTAGAAATTCCGGGAATTCGTTGAACGTACGTGCGCCTACACTTTTAGAAGTACTATGCCCGTCAAGATATTCACCTCTAAGTATTTTTTGTATCTTATGGTCCTCAAAATTGTGCTGACTACAAGAAATAAACCCGTCAATCGCAATGCCGGAACACAAGCCCCACTCTGGGAAATACATACTAATACCCGTCGTAACAGCATGTTTAGCATAATTTAAGGTTTCTTCAAGCCCACTGATACCTTTATGAATACTGCCCTGTTCAAAAAATACATTCGCGGCTTTTCCCGCGCTTTTAAAGAAATATTTTTTAGCAGTTTTATTCAAGTTCTTGGCTAAATCAGTCTGAGAATCTTTGGTTAATAGGTGCACTTGATGAAACATGTGAGTAATATAAAGCCATTTTTCATCTTTCTCATTTGTTTCTTCGGACAACTCAATCGCAACGTCATATAGGTCTTGAGGATTTTTGTCGAGTAATGAATCGTAGTTTGCTAAAAGCTCTTCGCGCGAGATACCTTCTTCCGCGATAGATATACGCTGTTTTAGTTTTTCATCAGCTATTTTTTTTAGACCGTTTTTAGTTACGCGATTGCCCGGAAAAAGTTCATCCATCCACTGATAAACGGCTCTAGCCATATCAAGGTTAGCTTTTTCAGATCGGAATCTATCAGTCGGTGACCCTGCCCGACCGGCAATAATTCTTTCTATCTTGATATTCTCGGCAACCTTATTATATCCGCCAACGCCTTTTCTAAGAAACTTTACGTACGCGGGATACACTTTCCCATTTTTAGTTATGGGCAAAGCCAACCCAACTTCAGCTTCGTTCAAGTGAATCGGAAGAATTACACCGTAACTCAGTTCATCTTTACCTGGCTTTAAAAGCCATGTCTCAGGATCAATTTCTTCTCCCTTTCGCTCGATGCTTCCCGTCATAATAGGAAGATCTCCTTTTTCATTAGTAACTTTCCCCATCCCAGGAATAACTTCTGCGGCTTTAGCGGCTAGTGAAGGTAAATCAACATGTAAATAGTTTCGTTTCTGACCGTCATTTACAACAAGAATTAAAGTATTTTTTTGAGCACTTTTCGCGATAACATCATCCCTTACCTGTTCACTTGTCTCATATTCTGTATCCATGCGACCTGAAAGAAGCGCGTTAGCTTCCATTACACCGTATTTTAAGCGAAGTTTACTCACGCTCGCCCAAGGCGCTATAACTCCAACAAGCCCTTGCAATGACTGAAACAATTTAGCAAGCCTTGAATCTCCCAACCTTCCTTGATATCCAAAAGGCCTTGAAGTAAGAAGATTGCCTGTACTTGCAAAAACAGGTTTTTCAAGGCCGACACCTGCCGGCACAAGAACATTACCGGCCAATTGGTTTTCATAATCGTTTATTGTAGCCAGGATGCCCTTTACTTCCAAGTTCCCGGAACTATCTCTTTGGGAAAGTTTTGTTAACCCTTTTTTCACGGTTTCAAGCAGACTTGTTACTTTACATTTATCTTTTTCTAACTCACTCTTGGCATTTTCTAAATCTTTTCGCGGTTTTTCTAAAACTCTTTGTGCTTTTTGAATTTCACCCCAGTTGATTTCACCCTTCTCAATCTTCTCCAGGGTTGTTCCTTGTTTTTGCGCATTTTGTAGGGCAATTTCAGCA